>CADBMC010000073.1 GCA_902795635.1 uncultured Coriobacteriaceae bacterium
AGGCCCCGAGCCACCTCTTCATCGTGGGCCGCTACCTGCTCTCGCCCCGCATCATGGAGCTGCTGGCCACCCAGGAGCCCGGTGCCGGCGGCGAGATCCAGCTCACCGACTCCATGCAGCGCCTGCTCGCCGAGGAGGAGATGTACGCCCTCGTCGTCGACCGCGCCGAGGGGTGCGACACCGGCACGCCCGCGGGCTGGGCTGCCACCAACGCGCGCATGGCCCTCTCGAACCCCGCCTTCCGCGAGGCCTTCCTCGAGGAGCTCGGCGAGGTCGAGCTCGGCTAGGCGCTTCCGCACGCGTAACCGACGACGGCGCCGACGCGCCACGGGGCATTCCCCAACAGATGACAGCGAGGGCAGGGTGCATGGGCATCATCCGGTTTGGCTATGAGGGCTGGCGCGAGCGCCTGGGCGAGGGCTTCGACGAGGAGAACGTCGCCCGCGTCGCCACCGGCATCGCCGTCATGTGGCAGCAGCAGTCGCCGGGCGCAACGGTGTACGTGGGATACGACACCCGCCCCGGCGCCGAGGACTTCGCCCGCATCGTGGCCGGCGCCCTCGCCGCCCACGACATGGACGCCCGCATGTCCTCCTGCGCCTGCCCGCTGCCCGCCCTGGGATGGGCGATCGCCCGCGACGACGCCTCGTGCGGCGGCGTCATGGTGTCCGCCTCCGGCAGCCCCGCCGATTTCCAGGGAATCTGCCTGCGCTCCGAGCGCGGCACGATCGTCCTCGACGAGCACATCGAGGAGCTGGAGACCTACATCCCCGGCGATGCCCCCGCCACCGACGGCGAGTTCGAGATCGTCGACATCGTGAGCCCCTACCTCGAGAGCCTCGCGGATTACGTGGACGGCGACGCCATCGCCGCCGCCGGCCTGCGCGTTGTGGTCGACCCGATGTTCGGCGCGGGAAGCGGTCACCTCGCGCGCCTGCTGCGCTCGCTGGGCGTCGACGCCACGGAGATCCACCCCGCGCCCTCGGCCACCTTCGAGGGCCTGCACCCGCGCGCCGAGGAGCCCTGGGCCGACGAGTGCGAGCGCGAGGTCGTGCGCCTGGGCGCAGATGCCGGCCTCATCCTCGACGGCGATGCCGACCGCTCCGGCATCATCGACGCGCAGGGCAAGCTCGTGGGCCAGCAGCGCATGGTCGCGCTCGTCATGGGCCACCTCGTCGAGGGGAGGGGAGCTTCGGGCAAGGTGATCATGCCGATGTCCGGCTCCACATATATAAGAAGGCAGGCGCAGCGCCTCGGATGTCCGCTCTCCGTCTCGCCCATCGGCTTCTCGCGCGTGAGCGAGGAGCTGTCGCGAGGCGGCGGCCTCCTCGGCGCCGACGAGTTCGGCGGCATCGCCGTCCCCGATCACCTCATGGAGCGCGACGGCCTCCTGGTGAGCCTGCTGCTCCTGGAGCTCATGGCCAAGTCGGGCATGGGCGTCGCCGAGCTCGTGGCAGACCTCGAGGGGAAGATCGGCCATCTCGACTACGGCCGCCGCTCGGTGCGCCTCGAGTCTGCGGCGGTGCAGTCGTTCCGCAACCTCCTGCCCGGCATCAACCCCGAGAGCGTCGCCGGCCGCGTGCCCGCGACGGTCAACCATGCAGACGGCCTCCGCCTTGGCTTCGAGGATGGCTCGTGGGTGATGGTGCGCCCGTCGCGCACCGACCACATGGTGAGGATCGCGGCAGAGGCGCCAACGCCCTCCGAGCGCGATGCCCTGCTCGAGGGCGCCTGCGAGCTCGTGCGAAACGCCAAGTAGGGGAGCCGCCACCAGGCTGCCCATGTGGCTTTCCCGCGCCTGCCGGCATATGGATAAAACATCCACAGATTTCTCGCCACTTTCCCGGCGCACACTGCTATACTGACCTTCCCGCTCGCTTCGGCGAATCCGGGGTCCCGGGAGATACGCACCTGGGTTTGTGTAGGAGATGTGGAACGCCAAAAACCTCTTGCACAAGACACGGCTCGTGCGTATTATCAATTCTCGCGCTGCGACGCACGGGAACCGGGCACCAAGGGTTCAGGGCAGCGCGGCGAACCTTGAAAACCGGATACTGCGATCGAAGAGATCAATGCAGACAGACCAGCGAAATTCGAATGTTTGGAACTTGTTCCAAGCCATGTCAATTTCAATGAATCTAACGACAGCGAAGTCATGACG
>CADBMC010000074.1 GCA_902795635.1 uncultured Coriobacteriaceae bacterium
GGACGCGCGCTGCGCTTCGCCCTTGAGCCCGATGCGCGCCAGCTCGGCGTCGTGCCCTCCACGAAGGGCGTGCTCTGATGGCGGCCGAGGGGAAGGCCGCCCCGCGCGTCGCGGTCGTCGACTACCACAAGGGCAACCTCTCGAGCGTCGCGCGCGGCCTCGCCGCGGCAGGCGCCGCGCCCGACGTCACCGACAAGCCGTCGCGCATCGCCTCCGCCGAAGGCGTCGTGATCCCGGGCGTGGGCAGCTTCGAGGACGCTATGGCCTACATCTCCTCGTCGGGCCAGGCGGACGCGATCCGCGACGCCATCGGCCGCGGCGTGCCGTTCTTGGGCATTTGCCTGGGGCTCCAGGTGCTCTTCGACGAGGGCTGCGAGAGGAGCGACCCCGCGCAGACGGGCACCGTTCCTGGTCTCGAGATCCTGCGGGGCTCCTGCATCCGCCTCGTCTCGAGCCGGCTGAAGGTGCCGCACGTGGGCTGGGACGCCATCGACATCACCCCGCTCGGCCGCTCCTGCCCGCTGCTGCAGGGCGTGCAGACGGGCTCCACCATGTACTTCACCCACTCCTACGTGGCCTTCGAGGGCGTCGAGGAGGGAGCCGTGGCCGCGCGGACGCACTACGTGGAGAGCTTCCCGAGCGTCGTGTGGAGCGGCAACGTCTTCGGCTGCCAGTTCCACCCGGAGAAGTCCTCCGCCAACGGCGCCCAGGTCATGAGGAGCTTCGTCGGGCTCGTGGCCGAGGGCCCGGACGCCGCTGCCGGCGCCGCGACGCTCGCAGGAGCCGGGGAGGGGAGCCGCGCATGATCGTCTTCCCCGCCATCGATCTCATCGCCGGCAAGGTGGTGCGCCTCGCGCACGGCGACCGCGCGCGCATGGACGTCTACTCGGACGACCCGCTGGCCGTGGCCTGCTCCTTCGCCGAGGCGGGCGCCACGTGGGTGCACGTGGTGGACCTGTCGTCGGCCTTCGGCGAGCCCGAGGCCGCGCGCGCCGCCAACGACGAGGCGATCCGCGCCATCGCGGTCACGAGCGGGCTCTCCGTGGACGTGGGCGGCGGCGTGCGCTCGCTCGCGCGCCTCGAGGAGCTGCTCGGATGCGGCTGCAAGCGGGTGGCCATGGGCACGGCGCTCGTGCGCGATCCGGGCCTCGCGGGCGAGGTGGCGGCCGCGCATCCCGAGGCCGCCGTGGCAGACGTCGCGGCCCGCGCCGGCGAGGTGCGGGTGGACGGCTGGCGCGACGGGGCGGGCATCTCCGCCGACGAGCTCGTGGGCAGGCTCTCCGGCCTCGGCTTCAGGCACCTCGTCTTCACCGACGTCGCGCGCGACGGCATGCAGACCGGCATCGACGTGGCCGCCTACCGGCACATCGCCGAGGTGGCAGGCTTCCCCGTCGTGGCGTCGGGCGGCATAGCCTCCCTCGAAGACATCCGCGCGCTGGCCGCCGCGGGGGACGCCATCGAGGGCTGCATCGTGGGGCGTGCGCTCTACGAGGGGGCCTTCACGCTGGAGGAGGCGCTCGCCGCCGCGTGCGACGGCGCCTCGCAAGCGAAAGGAGCCGACGATGCTCGCTAAGCGCGTGATTCCCTGCCTCGACGTGGACAAGGGCCGCGTCGTGAAGGGCACCAGCTTCGTGGACCTGGTGGACGCCGGCGACCCGATCGAGCTCGCCCAGCGCTACGACCAGGAGGGCGCCGACGAGGTGGTGTTCCTGGACATCACCGCCACCTCCGACGACCGCGAGCCCACCATCAGGCTGGCCAGCCGCGCCTCCGAGCAGCTGCGCATCCCCTACACGGTGGGCGGCGGCATGAGCGACCTTGCCCGCATGCGCCAGATCGTGGCCGCGGGCGCCGACAAGGTATCGGTGTGCTCGGCCGCCCTGAAGGACCCCTCCATCATCGACCGTGCCGCCCGCGCCTTCGGCAGCCAGGCCGTGATCGTGGCGATCGACGCCAAGCGCGTGGGCAAGGCCGACAAGTGGGTCTGCTACCTCGCCGGCGGGCGCATCGCCACCGACGTGGACGCCGTGGCATGGGCAGAGGAGGCCGCACGCCGCGGCGCCGGCGAGATCCTGCTCACGAGCATGGACCGCGACGGCACGAAGGAGGGCTTCGACCTGGCGCTCACCCGCGCCGTCTCGCGTGTCGTTCCCATCCCCGTCATCGCCAGCGGCGGCGTGGGGACGCTCGAGCACTTCGCCGAGGGAATACTGGAGGGAGAGGCCGACGCGGTGCTGGCGGCGAGCGTGTTCCACTTCGGCACGTTCACGATCCGCCAGGTGAAGGAGTACATGGCCAGCCAGGGAATCCCGGTGAGGCTGGACTTCTAGCGGACGCGGGCGAAGGGGGAAGACATGGCGAAGGCAGGCACGGGCTCGCCGAACGAGGCGGTCGGGACCTATGCAGGGGAGCAGCTCGAGGAGGTGGCCGTCGCCGACGTGCTGCGCGAGATGCGCTTCGACGGCCGCGGCCTCATTCCCGCGATCGTCCAACAACAGGGCACGGGCGAGGTGCTCATGATGGCATGGATGAACGAGGAGGCCCTGCGGCGCACGCTGGCGACCGGCACCACGTGGTTCTGGAGCCGCTCTCGCTCCGAGTACTGGAACAAGGGCGCCACCAGCGGGAACATGCAGCAGGTGAGGCGCGTTCTGGTGGACTGCGACGCGGACGTGCTGCTCGTGGAGGTGGACTCGCCCGGGCCCGCCTGCCACACCGGGCACCGCAGCTGCTTCTTCCGCCAGCTCGAGGGCGGGCTGCCGGCACCGCAGGCGCAGACTTAGGCGAAGGCGGAAGGCGCGGGCAGGACGAGACGACGACGCTGCCGCCCACGCGGCGGCGCGATGCGAGAAGGGGACCTCTGACATGGGCGTGCGCACGGCGAACGTTCAGGATGGCGACATCGGCGAGACGCTCACGAGCCTTGCGGCCACGATTCACGGCCGCTGGGACCACGACCCGGAGCGCTCCTACACCGCGAGGCTCCTGCAAGGCGAGGAGGACGAGCTGCTCAAGAAGGTGGTCGAGGAGGCTGGCGAGGTCGTCATGGCCTGCAAGGACGACGACCACGACCACATCCGCTACGAGGCGGGAGACCTCGTCTACCACCTGCTCGTCACGATGGAGCGCTACGGGGTGAGCGTGGCCGAGCTCGCAGGCGAGCTGAACGCCCGCATGCGCTAGGCGCCGCGCCTCTGCGCGAGCGCCGGTCCCGAGGCCCCGCGCCTACAGCTCGAAGGTCGTCCAGGAGCCGTCGGCACGCGGGCAGTCGAAGCTCTCGTAGCCTGCCGAGAAGGCATAGGCGTAGGCGCGCTCGATGCCCCACGCCACGTCCTGCGGCCCGTGCGCGTCGGAGCCCACGGTTATGGGCACCTCCGCCTCGCGGAACATCACCAGCAGCTCGTGGTTGGGATAGAACGTCCCCAGCCCCTTGCGCAGCGCCGCCGTGGACACCTCCACGTGACGGCCCGTGTCGTGCGCGCATTCTGCCATCTGGCGGAAGACGCCCGTGAGGTCGCAGGTCACATGGCATCCCTCGCGGGAGAAGCGCATCGCCAGGTCCGGATGGGCCATGGAGTCGAAGCTCGCCGGGCTCTCGCAGGCGCGGCACCACGCGTCGGCGTACCTGCGCCATGCCTCGTTCGCCCCGTGACCCTCGTAGAGCGACTTGTCGTCCGGGTCGTCCACCGCCTGGCTGCCCACGTAGTGGACGGCCCCCAGCAGAAACGTCGCGCCTGCCGACCAGCGCCTCACGTCGGCCTCGCAGCCCTCGTACCAGTCGCACTCGAAGCCGCGGACGATCTCCACCTCGGGGACCTCCGCCCGCGCGACCTCGGTCTCTTCCGCGAGCGCCCCCAGCTCGTCCTCGGGCACGTGGTAGTCGTCCTCAGGGAAGAGCTCGCGCGAGATGGTGAGGTGGTCGGTGGCGCACATCACCTTGCACCCGCGCCTGTGGGCGGCTTGTGCGTTCTCGATGACGCTCGCAACGCCGTCGGAGCGGCGGGTATGAGTGTGCGTATCGACTATCGGCGCCTTGGGGTCCATGTCGCTCCCATCTGCCAGCCGGCGAGCGGGCAAGGGCAACGCAAGGGGGCGCCGGCTTGCGGTAAGTATAGATGCTATCCTTGTGGCAGCCGTAGCCACGACTGAAACGAAAAGCAACCGAGAAAGGCACGGTGCCATGAATCGCAGGTCAATAACCAGGCGAGCCTTCGCACTATCTGCCGTCTCTATGGCAGGGGCCCTGCTCGCCTCCCTCGTGCCATCAGAAGCCAAGGCGGAGTCCTCCGCATCCCTCCAGCAGAAGCTCGACGAGGCCAACTCGCATCTCGACGAGCTCAACCAGCAGCTCATGGATAAGGGCGAGGAGCTCAACGAGTCCCAGGAGCAGCTCGACCAGATCAACCAGCAGATCGAGGAGACCCAGGCCAAGATCGCCGACCTCCAGACCCAGATCGAGGAGAAGCAGCAGGAGCTCGACGCCGCCCGCAGCACGCTGGCCCAGCGCGTCTCCAGCGAGTACAAGGCCGGCCCGATCCAGTTCCTCTCCATCATCCTGAACTCGCAGAGCTTCGAGGAGTTCGTCGCCCAGGTGCACTACGCCGACAAGATAAGCGAGGCGGAGTCGGCCGCCATAGCGCAGGTCACCTCGCTCAAGTCCGAGCTCGAGAGCCAGCAGGCGAGCCTCGAGCAGCAGCAGTCCACCCTCGAGGAGCAGCAGGCCACCCAGCAGCAGACCGTCGACACGATCGCCTCGCAGAAGGCCGAGATCGAGCAGCAGCAGCAGGAGCAGCAGGACTACGTGGACAGCCTGGACGCCCAGGTGCAGGAGGCGCTCCAGAGGGAGCAGGAGGAGCAGGCCGAGGCCGCCCGCCAGGCCCAGGCGGCGGCCGCCGCTGCCGCGGCGCAGAACGGCGGCAGCTACTATACCGGCGGCTCCACGAGCACCTCGGGCTCATCGAGCTCCTCCGGCCTCAGCTCGTCGCAGCGCAACACCATCATCGCCGCGGCCTACTCCTGCCTCGGCACGCCCTACAGCCTCGGCTCCGAGAGCCCCGGCGTCGCCATCGACTGCTCCGGCCTGGCCAAGTACGCCTACGGCCAGGCGGGAATCAGCCTGCCGCACTACTCGATGTCGCAGATGGCCATGTGCCAGCCGCTCAAGTCCACTTCGAGCTGCGAGCCCGGCGACCTCGTGTTCTGGACCTACCCCAAGCATGTTGCCATATACCTGGGCTCCGGCTCTATCATCGAGGCCGTCCCGGGCGGCGTGCGCGTCACGACCATCTGGGGCAACTGCGTCGGCGGCGGCTGCCCGGTGTAGGGGGCGCTCCGCGTGATGGGTCCGCAAGGGCAGGGGAGCGACCGCCAGGAGGGCGGCCTCGGCCTCAAGGAGCTGGTGGACCGCGTGCCCACCGAGCCCGGCTGCTACCTGTGGAAGGACGCGGCCGGGAACGTGCTCTACGTTGGCAAGGCCAAGAACCTGAGGGCGCGCATGCGCCAGTACGTGCTCGGCGAGGACGAGCGCGCCAAGATCCCGTTCATGATGAGCGAGGTCGCCGGCTTCGACTACGTCGTGGTGGGCTCCGAGCACGAGGCGCTCGTGCTGGAGATGAACCTCATCCAGCAGTACCACCCTCCCTACAACGTGGACCTGCGCGACAACAAGAGCTACCCCTACCTGGCGCTCACCAAGGGCGACCTGTACCCGGCCATCAAGTACACCCGCGAGAGGCACCGCCCCGACACGCGCTACTTCGGACCCTACACCGACGCCCGCTCCGCCAAGCAGACCATGGAGGCCGTGCGCTCGGTCACGCCGCTCTGCGTGGCCACCTGCGCCGAGTGGAAGCGCGTGCGCAGGCTCGTGCAGGCGCACCCCGACGACGCGGACATCGTGCCGCTCATCTGCGCCGAGAACGGCAGGCCCTGCTTCGACAGCCACGTGGGCAAGGGCCCCGGCGTCTGCTGCGGCGCCATCACGCCCGAGGAGTACGCCAGAAACGTCGAGCAGGTGGAGCGCTTCCTTCTGGGCCACAAGTCCGGCTTCGTCTCGGAGCTCGAGGACGAGATGCGCGACGCGGCCGCCGAGCTGGACTTCGAGCGCGCCGGGCGCATCAAGCGCCGCATCGAGGCGATCGAGCGGCTCGACTCGCGCCAGCAGGTCATGTTCCCCTCGCCCGTGGACATCGACTGCGTGGGCTTCTGGCGCGAGGAGACCATCGCGGGCGCGTGCGTGTTCATCGTCCGCGAGGGCCGCGTGATCCGCACCTGCGACTTCGTGCTGGACAAGGGCCTCGACGTGGACGAGGGGGAGCTGGTCTCGGGATTCGTGAAGCGCTACTACGACCAGACCTCCGACCTGCCGGCCGAGGTGTGCGTGCCGTGCCTTCCGCCCGACGCTGCCCCGCTCGAGGGCTGGCTCTGGGAGCGCCGCGGCCATAAGGTGGCCTTCCACGTGCCGAAGCGCGGCGAGAAGGCGCACCTGCGCGAGATGGCCGACAACAACGCCCGCCATGCCCTCATGCGCTACGAGCTCAAGACCGGCTACGAGGACAAGCGCACCAACGAGGCCCTGCTCGAGCTCGAGAGCGCGCTCGCCCTTGAGGAGCCCCCGCTGCGCATCGAGTGCTTCGACATCTCCACCATCCACGGCCGATTCACCGTGGCCTCGATGGTCGTGTTCACCAACGGCTACCCCGACAAGTCCCAGTACCGGCGCTTCAGGATCCGCCAGCCGCTGGAGGAGGCCAACGACGTCGCCTCCATGGCCGAGGTGCTGGGGCGGCGCTACTCGCCCGAGCGCATGGCGGACGGCCGCTTCGGCTCACGCCCCGACCTGCTCATCTTGGACGGCGGCAAGCCCCAGCTCAACGCCGCGCGCGCCCAGCTCGGCGAGCTCGGGCTCGACATCCCCATGTGCGGCCTGGCCAAGTCCGACGAGGAGCTCTTCGTGACCTGGGACGACGACCCGGTGGTGCTTCCCAGCGGCTCCGCCTCGCTCTACCTGGTGAAGCGCGTGCGCGACGAGGCGCACCGCTTCGCGATCACGTTCCACCGCGAGCTGCGCGACAAGGCCATGACCGTCTCGATCCTGGACGAGGTGCCCGGGATCGGCCCCAAGCGCAAGAAGGCCATCCGCCGCGCGCTCCCCTCCATGGCGAAGCTGCGCGCCGCATCGCTCGAGGAGCTCGAGGCGGTGGACGGCATCCCGGCCGAGGTGGCGCGCGACCTCTACGACACGCTGCGTGCCTGGGCGGACGAGGTGCCGGGCGCAGGCGCCTCGGGTGACGGCGCCTCGGATGCGGGCGTCGCGGACGGGGGCGCCGCCGAAGCGGGCGGCCCCGCGGGCGCCTGAGCGCGAGGGCCCGCGCGGCCGTGCGGCTATACTTCTGGCATCTGCTGGCAGGACGCACGGGCGAGGAGGCCGCATGGCGCAAGGCACGGGCGAGGCCGGTCACCTCTTCAAGGAGGGCCTCGGCGAGGCCGAGGTCGTCGTCATCACGGGCATGAGCGGCGCGGGCCGCACCGAGGCCATGCACACCTTCGAGGACCTCGGCTACTACGCCATCGACAACCTGCCTCCCCAGCTCCTGTGCGACCTCGCGCGCACCGTGGGCATCGGGAGGGGGACGGGAAGGCGGCTCGCCGCCGTGTGCGACCTGCGCAGCCAGGGCCTCTTCGACGACCTCCTCGGCGCGCTCGACGAGCTTGACGCCGCCGGCTACCCCTACGCCCTCGTGTTCCTGGACGCCTCCGACGAGGTGCTGCTGAGCAGGTTCAGCGAGCGGCGCCGCCGCCATCCCATAGCGCAGGAGGGCGAGCCCACGGCGAGCGCCATCGGCCGCGAGCGCGCCCAGCTCGCGGAGGTGCGTGAGCGGGCGGACATGGTCATAGACACGACGCACCTGCGCACCTCCCAGCTGGCCGCGCAGCTGCGCGAGTCGTTCTCCGAGCTTCCCGACGACCAGCTCATGGAGGTGCACGTCTTCTCGTTCGGCTTCAAGTACGGCCGCCCCGCCGAGGCGGACCTCATGATGGACGTGCGCTTCCTCCCCAACCCCTACTACGACCCGGAGATGCGCCACCTCAGCGGGCTGGACGACAAGGTGAGGGACTTCGTGCTCGGCCGCGACGAGACGAAGGGATTCCTGGACGCCTGGTACGCCCTGCTCGACGTCGTGATGCCCGGCTACGTGGCCGAGGGCAAGGGGCTCCTCTCCATAGGCCTCGGCTGCACCGGCGGCCAGCACCGCAGCGTGGTCCTGGCCGAGCGCACGGCCGCCTACCTCAAGGGGCTGGGCTACCGCGTCTCCGTGACCCATCGCGACCTCTGGCGCGCGCGGACGTAGGCGGCGGCGATGTCGTTCACGGCAGAGGTGAAAGACGAGCTCTCCCGTGTGGACGGCGAGGGGGAGGCCTGCGAGGTGGCCGAGCTCTCGGCCCTCGTCCACGTGTGCGGCACGCTCTCGTTCTCCGGAGCGGGCGCCTACTCGGTGCGCATCACCACCGAGACGGGCGCCGTGGCGCGCACCCTCATCCGCCTCTCCCACAAGCTCTTCGACCTGGAGACCTCGCTCACCGTGCGCCGGTCGCTCCTCCACAAGAGCCGCAACTACCTCATCGAGATGGGCGAGCAGGACGGCCTGGAGGACGTGCTCGTGAGGCTCGGGATCCTCGTGCCGGGCAAGGGGCTTTCCCAAGGCGTGGACCCCGCCCTCGTGCGCGACGACGCCTGCCTTGCCGCCTACCTGCGCGGCGCGTTCATGGCCGGCGGCTTCATCGCCGACCCGCGCGGCGACTTCCACCTGGAGATGGCCGTGATGGGCGACGTCTATGCCGAAGACATCGCCGCGCTCTGCGCTCGCGAGGGGGTCACGGCGCGCATCAACCACCGTCGCGGCGCCTACGCCGTCTACCTCAAGAGCTACGATGACGTGGAGCGGATGCTCAAGGCCATGGGCGCCCGCCGCTCGGCGCGCGCGGTGGAGAACGTGCGCCGCATGAAGACGGTGAAGGGCGACGTCAACCGCCGCGTGAACGCCGAGATAGCCAACCAGGCGCGCGCGGGCGACGCCGCGCTGGACCAGATGGCGCTCATCGACGCCGTGGAGGCCGAGGTGGGACTGGGGCACCTGCCCCCCGCGCTGCGCGAGTTCTGCCAGATGCGCCGCGAGCACCCGGAGCTCTCCCTGGCCGAGCTCGGCGCCCTGCATGACCCGCCGCTCTCCAAGTCGGCGCTCTACCATAGGGTCCTCAGGCTCCAGCAGACGCTCGCGAGCGCCCGCGAGGCGGACGAGGGCGGCGATTCCCCCTCGTAGGCGGCTCCTTTGCCGCCGGCTGCCGACATGGCGCATCCGCATGCCGGCTCCTGGCCGAAAGTTAGGGCTTTTTCTGCAAAGCGATTCGTGCGCGATGGTTCTCCGCTACGTCGTTTCCGATTGATGTACTATTTGTTAGGTTTGCTTGTAAGTGGCCCGAAGGTGCCGCAGAGGAGCGCGCCGAGGGCTCGTGAAAGGAGAGAGAATGGCAGTCAAGGTTGCTATCAACGGGTTCGGGCGCATCGGCCGCCTGGCGTTCCGCCAGATGTTCGGCCATGAGGGTTCCGAGATCGTCGCCATCAACGACCTCACCTCCCCCGAGATGCTCGCGTACCTGCTGAAGTATGACTCCACGCAGGGCAACTACTCGCGCGACCACGAGGTCACCTTCGGCGAGGACTCCATCACCGTCGACGGCAAGACCATCAAGATCTATAAGGAGGCTGACGCCAACAACCTGCCTTGGGGCGAGCTCGGCGTCGACGTCGTCCTCGAGTGCACCGGCTTCTACACCTCCAAGGCC
>CADBMC010000075.1 GCA_902795635.1 uncultured Coriobacteriaceae bacterium
GAGGATTATGCACGTGCCTAGAGGGCAAAACCCCTGACGGTGGCGCTTGACGCATATCCGGTACTTCCGTCTTTTACCGTTGCAAACGTCACGAACGACGAAGTGGTTCCCTCGCTGGCGGGATACTCGCCATAGTCGACGCATCGGTTGGTTGCGGCCAGGATGGAGTAGGTCTCCCTCGCCACGTCGATGACAAAGTACGACGCCCGGCTCTTGACGATGAAGCGGTCATCCTTGCCGGACACCTGTGCCGCAGGCTCACGCACGAGTGTGATGAAGGGGCCGTCACCTGCGCCAATGTAGGTTCCCATTTGCCCCAGCAGGCCACCTGACGAGTAGTTTGCCTCAATCGAGAAGGCAAAGCGATCGCCCATGCGCACCGCACGGAACGGTCGCACGCTCTGGGGCAAAACAAGCTGGTCAACGATGGTATTCATTCCGTCGTTGAGGTTGTAGGCCGTGATGCCGTAATACACGCCCTCGTTGGCGCGTACGCGCGGAGAGAGAGTCACCGTCCCGCCGGAGACGGCTGGCGGCGTGGCAAAGCGTCCCGGTGAGTCGACCACCGGCTGGGCGTCCTTGTCTCCGATATGCCACAGGTAGCAGAACGAGTGCTCCTTGGTGCGCGTACCCGACAGAGACGGCGCCACCTGCCAGATGACGCTGTCACCCGCAACGGCAAAGTGAGGGGGATCCCAGTCACCATCTCCCGTCGAAAGGGTCATGACCCCTCCCGAGACCGCCCCGTCAGAGAACTGCTGCGCAAACAGCGACCACGTGCGGTTGAGCATGTCCATCTCAACCCATGCGTACACCTTGTCCGAGCACCTCGCGTCGTAGATGGCAGTATTGGGCTCGTCACCCAGCACCAGATTGGTCACCACATCGACGAGCTGGCCGGTCGACATCGAGAGTGCCGCCGCCTTGACCATAGGGAGCGCTGTCGCTCCCGGGGTCAAGGCGGGAATCCAGTTGCCTTCCGCCTGACGCAAGACGGTCCCCAGCGGCAGGGTCCAGCGCGCAGTCTCCTCGAGCGACAGGTCGACCTCGGCGTAGCCCTCGTCTTCGTCGAGGATGTTATCTGCCGCCCGCTCGTCGACCACGACGGGGTCTGAGGCATCGTCACCGGAATGCCGACACCCAGCCAACATGCCAATTGTCATCGTCGCCGCTGCGCCGCCCCGAAACAGGCCGCGCCGCGTCAGGTTACCAAAGAGCGCCACAGGGTTACGCCTCTTGCAGCGCTCGAGCCTCTGCCTGCGCCTGGCGCAGGGCGATGGTCATCTGATCTGCGCAAGAGGTGCCGCGCGTCTTGCATTGGTTGCCTGCAAGCAATGCCACGATGTCGTCAACCGGCTTGCCGGCAATGAGCTTTGAGATTGCCTTGGTGTTGCCGTTGCAGCCACCCGTGAACACCACGTTCTCGATGGTCGCTCCGTCGTCAGAGATCTCGACATAGATGTTACGCGGGCACACGCGCTGTGGCGTGAAGTCAAGAGCGTACATGAGTCCCCCAATCGTCAATGAGCCTAGTATACCCACCGCTCAGCAGCTCATAGCGGTAGCTCTAGGCAAAGTCAAGCTCCTCAAGACGGTCAAACACAAGGTTGATGCGACCAAGGAAGCTCCATGGGTCAAAGATGGCGTCAAGCTGCTCGCTGGTGAGCTTGCAGTCAGGATCGTCCTCGAGCCGCTCGCGCAGCGTCTTGCCGGCACGCGCCTGCTGCACGTCCTCCCATACCTGCATGGAGTTGCGCTGCACGATGGCATAGGCATCCTCGCGGGTAATCCCCGTATCCACCAGAGCAAGCAGCACCTTGGACGAATAGATCAGCCCGCGTGTGCGATTGAGGTTCGCCTCCATGCTCTTGGGATACAGCACCAGCCCATCGATGATGCGGTTGAGACACTGGAACATGTGATCAAGTGCAATGAAGCTGTCAGCCAGCGCAACACGCTCGTTGGAGCTATGCGAGATGTCCCGCTCATGCCACAGCGCCACGTTATCGTATGCAACCTGCGCGTTTGCCTTTACGCAACGTGCGAGGCCGCAGACCTTCTCGACCGTGATGGGATTGCGCTTGTGCGGCATGGCGCTACTGCCCTTTTGCCCGCGACGGAATGGTTCCTCCGCCTCGAGCGTATCGGTCTTCTGGTAGGCACGAACCTCCTGCGCGATGCGCTCGCAACTCGCGGCAGTCGTCGCCAGCACGCTTGCCAGATACGCATGATGGTCACGGCTGATGACCTGTGTGGAAAGCGGGTCGGCATCAAGGCCCATATGCTCGCACACATACTGCTCGATGAAGGGGTCAATGGACGAGTACGTTCCCACGGCACCGCTGATGGCACCAACAGCCACCTGCTTGCGGGCATCGCGCAGACGCTCAAGGTCGCGGTAGAGCTCCCATGCCCAGCTGCCGAACTTCATGCCAAAGGTCATGGGCTCGGCGTGGATGCCATGGGTACGACCCACGCACAGGGTCTCCCGTTCCTCGAAGGCGCGGCGCTTGCAGATCTCGCCGAGCTTCTTGCAGTCGTCGATGAGGATGTCGGTGGCCTGCACGAGCTGATAGCACAGGGCCGTGTCACCGAGGTCCGAGCTCGTCATGCCGAAGTGGACCCAGCGGCTGGGCTTGGGCTCGCCCTTCGGGACGTCAGCGTCGATGTAGGAGCCCATGTTGGTGAGGAACGAGATGACGTCATGGTGCGTGACGGCCTCGATCTGGTCGATCTCGTCCTTGTCGAAGGAGGCATGGTCACGGATCCACTGGGCCTCGGCGGGCGTGATGCCGATCTTGCCGAGCTCGGCCTGGGCCTCGCAGGCCAGCACCTCAATCTCCTGCCAGATGGCGTACTTGTTCTCAAGGGAGAAGATATGGCCCATCTCGGGACGGGTGTAGCGCTCGATCATCGGAGGTCCTTTCCGCGGCGGTCGCATGCGCGAGCGCCGGCAACGGCTTCGGCATCCTGCTCGGCTCGCCTCCATTCTAGCGTCCGGGACCTGGCTGCCTGAGGCTTAGGGGCGTGTCCGCGACAAACCGTCCCATCGCGCATACGCGCCACATGCATGCGGCCTTGCACCGGGTAATAGAATGAGGACGGAAAGTGTTATCGCTCCATGCACATGCAGGCTGACGGGCTGCGGCCCGAGGATCTGGAGGCAGAGGATGAGGACGCTCTATCTCGAATGCACCATGGGGGCGGCCGGCGACATGCTCACGGCGGCGCTCTACGACCTGATGGACCCCGACATGCAGCAGACGTTCCTCGAGCAGGCGAACGGCCTCGGGCTCGCAGGCGTCGAGGTGGTCCCCGAGCGCGCCGAGAGCCACGGCCTCGCGGGCACGCACATCCACGTGCTCGTGAACGGAGTAGAGGAGGGGGCCGTCGAGGGCGAGCACCATCACCACGACGAGCACAACCATGACCACGAGCATCATCACGATCATGAGCACCATCATGACCACGAGCATGAGCACGACCATCATCACGACGACGAGGGCCACGACCACGGGCACCATCATCATGCGCATGCAACGCCGGAGCACATAGCCGAGCTGATCGGCTCGCTGCATGCGCCCGAGGAGGTCCTGGTGGAGGCCCGCTCCGTCTACGACTCGATCGCCGAGGCAGAGGCGAAGGCCCACGGACTGCCCGTCTCCGACGTGCACTACCACGAGGTCGGCGCCCTCGACGCGGTCGCGGACGTCACGAACGTCTGCCTCGCCCTGAGGCTGCTCGCGCCCGAGCGCATCGTTGCCTCCCCCATAGCCGTCGGAAGCGGAACCGTCATGTGCGCCCATGGCGAGGTGCCCGTGCCGGCGCCCGCCACGGCGAATCTGCTGCATAAGATCCCGACCTTCGGAGGCGGCGTGGAGGGCGAGCTCTGCACCCCCACGGGAGCCGCGCTCGTCGCGCACTTCGCCACGGCATACGGGCCGCAGCCTGCCATGGCCACCGAGGCGGTGGGCACCGGCATCGGCACGCGCGACTTCGGCCGCCCCAACGTGCTGCGCGCCTTCATCGGCGAGTCGGCGGACCGCCCGGTCTCCGCTCCCGTGACGTCCACTCCCGGCTCGCATCCCGGCGTCGGCACCCTCGCCGAGATCGTGTGCAACATCGATGACATGACCCCCGAGGAGCTCTCGTTCGCCTGCGAGCGCATCCTCGCAGGCAAGGCGCTCGATGCGTATGTGGTTCCCGGCACCATGAAGAAGGGGCGCTCGGGCCACGAGCTCAAGGCCCTTTGCGACCCGGCGGACGCGGACGAGGTCGCCGCGGACGTCCTGCGCGAGACCACGACCAATGGCCTGCGCATCATCGTCTCCGAGAAGCGCTCGCTCTCGCCCCGCATCGAGACCGTCGAGACCGAGTGGGGCCCGATGCGCGTCAAGGTGAGCGAGGGGTTCGGCGTCTGCCACGTGAAGCCCGAGCACGATGACGTGGCTCGCGTCGCCGCCGCCCAGAAGCTGCCCGTTCGCGAGGTCGCCGAAGCGATGCTTCGCGTCTTCCAGGGCCAGTAGGGATATCCCGCGCGTGGTGAGGGCCATGGCGGGCAGGAGTGCTGATTCTGTCAGAAAATAAGCTTTAACTTATTTACCTTGCATCAGAGGCGCACTACGCAGTGCGGCTACGGCGAGGATCAGACCGTGGACTATGGCTGGGTTAGAGACGAAAACAGGTCGGGAGCGCCATGCCCCCGACCTGCGGCTTTGCTGGTGGGCCGTGAGGGCTTCGAACCCTCGACCTTGGGATTAAAAGCGGCCTCTGACCTGCTGAAATGGATAGACGGGCACGGAGGACTCAGCTACCTACTCGGGCTCGCCCAAGCCGACATGGAGAGCCGCCAGAACGAAAGACCCGCCAGTTGAGCTTCTGCGAGAGGCCGGCGGGTATGCGTCTCCATCATAACGAAAAAAGCTCCCCGGGCCGAAGCCCGGGGCGCTGCTGCGATGGTGGTGCGGTTGTGGCGCGTGGTGGTCAGAAGCGCCCGGAGTTGAGCGCCTCCTGCATAAGCTTAACTGTGCGGCTCGGCCCGTCGAGGCGGCCGTCCTGCTCCGTCCCCATGCGGGCCTCGAGCGCCCGGACGGTGGCCGGCCCCACGATGCCGTCGGCCGCGACGCCGAGGCGGGACTGGAGCGCGCGGATGACGGTCGAGCCCTTGGGGCTGCCCGTCCACTCCCAACCTGACGTGCATGCGGCGAGGATGCCGCGCCTGCCCGTCCACTGGCTCGAGACGACGCCGTCGGCGGGCATGCCGAGCACCTGCTGGAGGCGCTTCGTGGTCGCGCTGCCCCACCAGCCGTCCACGTCGAGGCCGGATGCCGCCGGTGCGCTCGCCGTTGTCGTGCCCCCGTCCAGGCGCGCGTTCACCTCGCTGGCGAGCCGCCCCATCCGCGAGTGCAGCCATGACCCAGGGCAGCTCGTGGACGAGAACATGCGGTGCTCGGTGAGGCTTCCGCTTCGGTCGCCCGTGTAGGAGAGCCTGAAGCCGTAGCGGCGGCAGATGTCCGCGCAGAGGCTCACGAGGCTGTCCCATGTCTGCTGCGTCATCTCGCCGGTGGCGTTGTCTATGTCGCCGCACTCGATGGTGATGGCCTGCCGGTCGTTCCATCCGGAGCTGGACGTCCAGGCGCGGTCGTCCTCGTCGACGCTCATCGCGATGTCTCCGCCCACGCCGATGCAGTAGTTGGACGATGCCTGCCGCGAGGTGCTAGCGAAGTAGTCGGCGCACTGCCTCCCAGACCACCTCGCGGCCATGTAATGCGGGGTGATCTTGCAGACGCGGCTGCCGCCGCGCCCCGAGCTGTGGTTCCTCGTGATGTGGCTGTAGGTGCACAGGCTGGATTGCGCCATGGCTAGTCGTCCCCCTTGCCGTCGTTGAGCTCCCGCTCTCCCATCTCGTCGAGGCAGGTCTCGGTGTCGTCACTCATCCGTGCCTCCCTTCGCTGCCAGCGGCGACTGCCCGCCGTCCGCCTCCGGGATTCCCGCGAGGCTGGTGAGCAGGCTCACCACCGCCGCGAGCAGCGCCGTGCTCGCTACCACCGGCCAGTCCACCGCGCCCATGATGGTCGCCGCGCCGATGGCACCGATTGCTGCCTGCGCAGCGGTTCGGACCGCCCTCACGGCCGCCGCCCTTGCCCATGTCATCATGCCCTCTCCTTCCACGTGCCCTCCATTTCGCACCTGCCCTCGATGGCCGTGATGCGCCTGCCGTGCTCCTCGAGCGTCGTCTCTATGCGCGCGAGCTCGCGCGAATGGTCCTGGAGCTGCTTGCTCATCTCGCGCACGGTGTCCCGCGTCTCGCGGCTCATCTCGGAGATGCTGTCGAGCTTGTCGGTGACCACCTGCTGCTCGGC
>CADBMC010000076.1 GCA_902795635.1 uncultured Coriobacteriaceae bacterium
CCCGGGAAGAACGACTCTATGCGCTCCATGTACTCCTCGTAGGAGGCGGGGTGGCCGTCGTAGGCGCAGGTGCCGCAGGCGCACTCGTCGGGGTTGGGGTTCTCGACGCCGCCCACCCAGACGTTGTTGTACCAGCGGTCGTCGCCGCCGAACATGAACGCCGAGCCGAGAAGCATGGTGGAGTGCGGGAAGTGATAGGGCGTCGAGCGGTTGATCGCGCGGTGTCGGCGCATGTTGCCGCGGATGAGGTTGTGCACGTAGGCCGTGCCCTCGGCCACGTTGTCGAGCGCATACCCGGAGGCCAGCACGTTGCTGTCCACCAGGCACGGCCCGTGGGTGACCTCGATCATGAGGTCGCGGTCGTTGTGGTGCATGACGTTCCTGCTCACGCGCGTGCCGCACGCCTCCCAGTCGAGCCAGATGCCCAGCGTGCAGTCGTGGATGTCGTTGTGGACGATCTGGGTGTCGATGGCCGCGTGCAGCTTGATGCCCGCGATCTCGTAGCCGTAGAACTCGTGGTTGGTGGCTATGTTCCAGATCTCGTTGTCGCAGATGAGCGAGAACGCGCAGCCCATGTGCCCCACGACGGCGTTCTGCCCGCAGTCGTGGATCTTGTTGTCCCGCACCACGTGGCCGCCCACGGTCTCGCGCGTCCAGCCAGCCGCGAGCGCGCGGCACACGCACTCGAACTGGTAGTTGTAGCCGGGACGGCGATGCGAGCGCGTGAACTCGTTGTCGCCCGTGGAGGCGTCCTTGCCGAGGCTCACGGCCGAGCACTTGGCGTCGTGGATGTCGCAGCCCTCGATGACCCAGCCGCGCGACCAGTGCGGGCCGATGATGCCCACCTGGTCGGCCGTGGGCGGGGCGAAGGGGGTTGCCGCCTGGCAGATCTCGAAGCCCGAGACGCTGATCCATCCCTTGCCGGCCTCGCGCGGATAGAAGCACGACTCGCGCACGTTGGCCTCCACGAGGTGCTCGCGCGGGTCGACGTCGCCGAAGTTCGCCCAGATGACGGTCGTGTCCTCCCCCACCTCCGCATGCCACACGAGCAGCGTGCGCTCCGGATGGGGGATCGGCTCCCGGTGGCGCTCCCACTTCACGGCGAAGCCGTCCTCGCGAAGGCGCGGACGGGCCACCTCCTCGAGCGTCGACGCCTCGAAGAGCGCCTGGCCGTCCAGGTAGACGGCGCCGAGATGGCGCGTGGGCACCGGCGGGTCGATGACCCAGTCGCCCCACACGTAGCGATCGTAAGGGTTGAAGTCGCCGAAGAGCGCGTTGGGGAGCTCGGCGCGCCATACGCCCGCGCCAGCAGCCTCGTCCGGCTGCCACCCCTCGACGACCTCTGAGCCCTTGATGCAGGCGTGCTCGCCTTCGGCCACGCGGTAGCTGATGCGCTCGTAGGGCCCCACGCCGCCGAACGCGGGGTCCACCCACTCGCGGTAGGTGCCCTCGTGGACGACGACCTCGTCGCCCGGACGGGCCTCGCGGGCGGCCTTGCCTATGGTGAGGTAGGGCGCCTCGGCCGTGCCTTCGGCAAGGTCGCTTCCCGTCTTCGCCACATGGATCGTTCGAACAGCCATGCGTCTCCCATCTCTCGCGTGCGGATGTTCGGGTGCCCTCGGAGGCCCCTAGGTGCGATACGATTATTAACCGCCGTCGCGCGCGGCGCACATCTTGCGCGGCGGCGCCGACGCATGCGGCAGGCCGACGAGACCTTCGGGATGGGGGCTGGATGGACGAGACCTTCGAGATGGAACAGCGCCACCTGAGCGAGACCTATGCCACGCTCGAGCGGCTTCGCGACGGGCTCTACGAGGAGCTCGAGGTGAAGCAGAAGGCGGCCGCTGCCGACCTCAAGGACATGAGCGAGGAGGTCCGCCCGGACTTCGTGGGCCCCGACGAGACCCTCGAGACCCTCGCCGCGATCGAGACGCTCAACGCCGTCATCGACGCATACAACCAGAACCACGACTTCACGCTCGACAAGTACCGTCGCGTGCTGGTGCTGCTCGCGCAGCCCTACTTCGCCAAGGTGCGCCTTCAGATGCGCCCCGGCAAGCCGGCGCGCGACCTCTACATTGGGGCCGTGGGCGTGAACGACGAGCGCCGCAACCCGGTAGTCGTGGACTGGCGCAGCCCCGTGGCGTCCACCTACTACAACCAGGAGATGGGCCCCACCAGCTTCTACGTGGACGGCAAGCGCCGCGACGTGGTGCTCGAGCTGCGCCGACAGTTCGACATCGTGCGCGACGAGCTGCGCTCCTACTTCGACACGACCGTGGCCATACAGGACTCTCTGCTGCTGCAGGTGCTCAAGCACAGCCGCTCGGAGCGCCTGCAGGCCATCACGGCCACCATCCAGCGCGAGCAGAACGAGGTCATCCGCCACGCGGACGTCCCGGTCCTTTTGGTGAACGGCATCGCCGGCTCCGGCAAGACCTCCGTGATGCTGCAGCGCATCGCCTACCTGTTCTACGAGCAGCGCGAGACGCTCTCTCCCGACCAGATTCACCTGCTCACGCCCAACGACGTGTTCGGCTCCTACATCTCGGCCGTGCTCCCCTCGCTGGGCGAGGCGAACCCGAAGATCATGACGTGGGACGGCCTCATGGCCGAGCAGGGGCTTGCCGGTCGCGCCTCGGGCGCCGACACCCCGCACGAGAGCCTCATGCGCATGGAGCGGGCCGCGAGCGCGCCGGGCGGGCTCGAGCTTTCCCTCGACGACTTCCGCGCCATCGTCGTGGACGGCATCCCCCTCATAAAGCAGTCGCAGGCGAAGGCCTCCTGGGACCGCTTCGCGAAGGCGAAGGCAGGCCACAGGCGCGCGGCGCTCGCCCGTCAGGACCTGCACGACAAGCTGGACCGCCGCATCGCCCGGATGGCGCGCGACTCCGACATGCAGGAGCAGATGCTCTCGCTCGACCTCGACGACCAGGTGCGCGTGTTCGGCGGGCCCATCACGGCCGACACCGAGGACGAGGCCGCCTCGCTGTGCCGCACCTACCTGGCCTGGCGCATGGGCGACGCCGCGCACGCCGCCATCGAAGCCGACGAGTGGCTGCGCATCGACCGCATCGGCATGCGCATGCTGGGCACGGACTCGCTGAGCGCCGCCGAGTGGCTGTGGTGCCGCCTCGTCGTGGCCGGCGGGGCCGACCGCGACGCCCGCTACGTGATGGTGGACGAGGTGCAGGACTACACCCTGGCGCAGCTGGAGGTGCTGGCGCGCCTCTTCCCGAGCGCCCACTTCCTGCTGCTGGGCGACGAGAACCAGGCCATCCGCGAGGGCACCGCGAGCTTCGCCGAGCTCCGCGAACTGTTCGGGCGCACGCACGGGCAGGTGGAGGAGTGCCGGCTGCTCACCAGCTACCGCTCCTCCCCCGAGATAACCCGTCTGTTCCTGGGCGTGGTGGGCGGCGTGGACGGCGCGCGGCCCACCTCCGTGCGCGACGAGGGCACGCCCGTGGAGCGCCACGAGTGCGCAAGCGAGCAGGACTACCTCTCCACGCTGCGGGAGCTCGCGAGGGAGGCCGCCGAGGCAGGCGCCGCGACTGGCCCCTCGCCGAGCGCCGAGGACGGCCTCACGGCGTTCGTCGTGGCCGACGACGCCCGGGCGCGCTGGATCGCCAAGCAGCTCGGCGACGACGCGAGGCTGCTGCACGCGGGCGACGACCTTCCCGCCACGGGCGCCGTGGTGGTGCCGCTGCGCCTGGCGAAGGGCCTCGAGTTCTCGCACGTGGTCGTGGCCGACGCGCAGGCCGACGCCTGCCCCGACACCCTGCTCACGCGCAGGCGCCTCTACACGGCCATCTCGCGCGCCATGCACAAGGTGACGCTCGTCTCCGAGGGGCCGATGGCCGCGTTCCTGTAGCCTGGTCGGCCTCCCATGCGCGCCCGCACTCGGCGCCGGCCTCGCGCTGCCCGCTCGCTGCGGCGCTGGCCTGCTGTCATGCGCGCCGTGCATGCAAGGTTACCCAACCGGCATGTGCGCCAGGGGCCTCGCAGGGGCATCATCGTGCCGAAGGGAATCTCAGGCAAGCAGCGCGACGGGAACCCCATAATCGACCTCAAGATGAACGACGGCAACACCATCCCGGCCCTGGGCTACGGCACGTTCCAGATGACGAGCGAGCAGGTGGCCAAGGCCCTGCCCCAGGCAATCGAGATCGGGTATCGCCACATCGACACCGCCAACGCCTACTACAACGAGGTGACCGTGGGCAAGGCCATCGCCAACTCGGGCGTCGACCGCTCCGGCATCTTCCTCACCACCAAGCTCTTCCCGCAGGACTACGGCACGGACCGCTGCATGGACGCCATCGACGCCTCGCTGCGCCGCCTGGGCACCGACTACGTGGACCTGCTCCTGCTCCACCAGCCCTACGGCGCCTACACGGAGGCCTGGAAGGTGCTCGAGGAGGCCAAGCACGCCGGCAAGGTCCGCTCGATCGGCCTCTCCAACTTCAGCCAGAGGAAGTTCCAGGAGGTCCTCGACGTGGCCGAGGTCGTCCCGCAGGTGCTGCAGGTGGAGATCAATCCCCGCAACAACCAGCACGAGATGAAGCGGTGGCTCGACGGCAAGGGCGTCGTGTTCGAGGGCTGGTACCCGCTGGGCCACGGCGACCGCGCCCTGCTCGAGCTGCCCGTGCTCAAGAGGCTGGCCGAGAAGTACGGCAAGTCCGCGACGCAGGTCATCCTGCGCTGGCACGTCCAGGAGGGCAACGTCGTGTTCCCGAAGACGCTGAGCCCCGAGCACATGAGGCAGAACATCGACGTGTTCGACTTCGAGCTCACCGCCGACGAGATGGCAGAGATCGACGCCATCCCGCAGCAGCCCTACTACGTGGTGCCCGACGAGGCGCCCGCGTTCGTGCTGCAGGAGGCCGACTTCGACCAGCAGGTCTAGCCAGCTGGCCTGGCCAGAAGCCCTGGCTCACGGCCAGGCGCGGCAACGTCGGCCGCCGGGCATCCGCCTGGCGGCCTTCTGCCGTCTATTCCTTGCAGATGGCGATGCCCGCCGAGGCGCCGATGCGGGTCGCGCCGGCCTCGACGAGGGCCTCGGCTTCCTCGCGCGTGTGGATGCCGCCGGCAGCCTTAACCCCGCAGGCATCGCCCACGGTCGCGCGCATGAGGCGCACGTCCTCCACGGTGGCGCCTCCGGTGGAGAAGCCGGTGCTCGTCTTCACGAACGCCACGCCGGCCGCCACGCAGTCCTTGCAGGCGCGGACCTTCTCCTCGTCGCTCAGGAGGCAGCACTCGATGATCGCCTTGACGGGTCTGCCCTGGGCCGCCTCGACGACGGCTCGCACGTCGCGGACGACATAGGCATCGTCGCCCATGCGCAGCCGTCCGACGTTGATGACCATGTCGAGCTCGTCGGCGCCGTCGGCTACGGCCTGGCGCGCCTCGGCCGCCTTGGCCGCAGTCGAGCAGGCGCCCAAGGGGAAGCCGACGCAGGGGTCCACGGCGACGCCCGTCCCCTTCAGCCGAGCTGCCGCGAAGCCCGTCCAGCACGAGTTGATGGCGACCGAGTGGAAGTAGTGCTCGGCGGCTTCGTCGCAGAGCCGCGCGATGTCGTCCTCGGTCGCCTCGGGATGCAGGTTCGTGTGGTCGATCATGCCGTTGAGCCTCATGGGGGCTCCCTTCGCTCGCGTCTGCGCCCTCGCCTGCCCACAGTATCGCCGAGAGAGCGACGGAGCCGACCCGAGGGCCGGCTCCGTCTTCCTATCATGTCCTCGCGGGCCGCCGAGCGGCCGCGCGACGCGCCTACCTCTGCCCGATGCGCCTGCGGAGCGCCAGCAGGCCTGCGCCCAGCGCCGCGACGGCGATTGCCACGGCCATGTCGGGCGAGGCGTCGCCCGTCTTCGGGATGGCCTTCGGCTTGGCCGTGGGGGTGGTCTCGTCGGGGGTCGTGGGGACGGGCTTCTCCACCACGGTGTTCACGAAGCTCGCCGCGGAGCTCTGGCCGGCCACGATGGTGCCGGTGGCGCCCGTGGACTCGGTCGTGTAGGAGCCGGAGTAGTCGTCCTCGGCCACCGTGTAGCCCATGCCGGCGTCCAGGCCGGGGATGACGGCCGTCTCGCCGTCGCGCAGGGTGACGCGCCCGACGCCGTCCTTGAAGGTGGCGTCGCCGTAGGTTCCGTTCACCGTGGCGTCGGACAGCGTGATGGTGAAGCCGAACTCGGAGCGGCTGCCACCCTCTCCCTTCACCGTCTTGCTCACCGTGAGCGACCCGACGACGGGCTCGTAGACGTTCTCGAACGTGATGCCGTCGCCGCCGCCGTAGACCCACTGGACCCTCATCGGGCTGCCGTCGTAGGAGTCGGTCACCACGGCCGTCACGTTGTAGGTCGTCTGGTCGTAGGTGACGCCTTCCTCGGAGCCCGCGTCCTCGGAGAGCTCGAAGGTGTATGCGCCGGGCCTGTCGAAGGTGACGGACGGGAAGGTCACGGTGCCGTCAGCCGCGTTGGTGGCGTTCACCGTCTCGGGCATGGTCGCGCCGTCGGGGGCGCTCGTCGCCTTGAGCGCGAAGCCGAACTCGCCGTCGGCCAGGTCGCGGCCGGCGAGGAGCTTGGAGACGGACACCTGGTCGGTGACGGAGCTCTCGCCCGGCTCAGGCTCGTAGGAGTTGTTGAAGGAGAACAGCGGCGCGCTCGCGGGGCTCGTGGAGACGGTCAGGAAGCCGTCCTCGCCACGCGTCACGGTCACGCTGAAGGTCTGCGCGGCATCGTTCGTGACGCCCGGCTGCGAGCCGCTCTCGGTGATGGTGTAGGTGTAGGTCTTCGAGGAGCCCACGGGCAGCTCGCTCGTGCCGTCGTCGGAGTCCTGGTACTCGAAGGTGATGGTCCCGAAGTCCACGGTCCCCGCCTCGCCGTTCGTCACGGTCGTGACGCTCGGCAGCGGGACGTCCGTGGCGCCGTCCTCGTCCACGCCGGAGATGGTGAAGGAGAACTCGCCGGCCGCGAGCGGGCGGTCGCCCAGGATGGCCTTCGTGCCGCTGACGTCGATCGTGGCGGTGACGCTGGACGGGTAGTTCGTGAACTGGACGCCGTCGGTGCCGTTGTCGAAGGCGACGGATGCGCCCAGGTTGCCGGCCCCGTCATCGGTGATGGTGACGGTGAAGCCCTCCACCTGCGTGTTCTTGAGGAGCCCGGAGACGTTGCCGGCGGTCTCCACCACGTCGTAGGAGATGGTGTAGGTGGCATTGCCCGACTCGTCGGCGCCCTTCGTGGCCGTGCCGTCGGCGACGAGCGCGTTGAGCGTGGCCATGTCGTAGGAGATGCTTCCGAACTCGATGGAAGCGCTGGCACCGGCCGCACAGGCGGCGTTGGTGCCCGTGCTCACGACCTGGCCCTTGCGGGCGCCCTCGGCGTAGCGGGTCTCGAACGTGAAGGCGCCAGCCTCCATTGCCTGCTTGGAGCCATCGGTCCCAAGCAGCGTCTTGGTGCCCGGCGGGTCGATGGAGGTCGAGGCCTCGTAGGTGTTCGTGAAGGCGAGCGCGGCGATGTCGTCGGCGTTAGGGGTCGCCACGAGCACGTTGGAGGTGGCACTGCGCTCGACGTGCACCCTCACGACGTGCGTGCTGCCGTCGTAGGCGAGGCCCGCGGAGGTGGTGCCGCCACCTGCCTCGGTGACGGAGAACGAGTAGTCGCCCGGCTCCATGAAGGTGATCCTGTCGAAGACGAAGGTTGCCGCCGACCCTGCCTTGGCGTTCGTCACGCTGGCCGAAAGGGTCGTGGCATCGGCGGAGCCGCCCAGGACCACGACGTCGTTCGCCAGGGCCTCGGACGTGGCGTCATCGGCCGCCGAGAGCGTGAAGGTGAACTCCTCGCCCGCGAGCATGTCGCGACCCTCGATGGTCTTGGTGCCGGCGATGGCCGTGGAGCCCTCGAGCTCGGCAGGCGTGTAGTAGGCGTTCGTGAAGGTCACGGGGCTGTCGGAGCTCACGACGGCGTTGTCGGAGGTGACGGTGGCCTTGAGGGTGCCGCTCGCGTCGTCGGTGACGCTCACCACGACCTCACGCGCGGAGGCCGCGTCGTTCAGGACGCCCGTGACGTAGCCCGTCTCGGAGACGGTGTAGCGGTAGGTGCCCGGGCGGGTGAACTCGATGCCGCCGAAGGAAACGGAGCCGCCGCTGCCGTCCGGGTTGGTCACGGACTTGGTGACGGTCCCGTCCGCCGTGGCGGAGCCCTCGGGCATGGGGGTGTCCACGCCGGCGTCGTTCGTGCCGGCCGTGAGCGTGATGGTGAACTTGCCGGCAACGTCCGGCGCCGTCACGCCTTGCTCGGCCACGAGCTGCTTGGCGGCGAACACCTCGGCGGTGGCGGACCCAGGCTGGTAGGTGTTGGTGAAGGTCGTCACCTCGCCGGTGGCGTCGGCGCCGGCCACGGTGGCCACGAGGTGTCCCTGACCGTCGTCTGCGACCGTCACCTCGACGGTCTTGCCGGAGGCGGCAGCCTCGTCGTTCGTCACGCCCGCGACGGCGCCCGTCTCGGTGATCGTGTAGGTGTAGGTGCCAGGCGCCTGGTAGGTGATGGCCCCGAACTCCTCGGTGCCGCCGTCCTCGGCCGGGTTGGTGACGACGTTGCCCGAGCCTGCAGGCATCGGGGTGCCGTCCGCTGCCGAGAGGGTGAAGGTGAAGGCGTTCGTGATGTTCGGCAGATCCGTCGCGGCGTCACCGGAGGCAAGGGCCTTTGAGACCGGGATCCGGACGGTGACAGGGGTCACCTCGTAGGTGTTGGCGAAGGTCGTGGTGGCCACGGCCTGGCCCGAGCCCTGGACGGTGTCGGCGCCCACGACGGTCGCCACGAGGCTGCCCAGCCCGTCGTCGCTCACGATGACGGTCACGTGCTTGCCCGAGGCCGCCGCC
>CADBMC010000077.1 GCA_902795635.1 uncultured Coriobacteriaceae bacterium
CCCGAACGGTTGGCGCCCGAGCGCTGGCTCCCTCGCGTGCCGGCCATGCTACTCGCCCTTGTGGACGCGCGGGCCGGCTGCGGTGTCCTCGATCACGAGCCCGAGCGCGGCGATGCCGTCGCGGATGGAGTCCGCCTTGCCCCAGTCCTTCGCGGCGCGCGCCGCGGAGCGGGCCTCGAGCAGGGCGTCCGTCGCCTCGGCGGGGTCGTCCCCCGCGTAGCCCACGAGCTCTGCGGCAAGCCCCACGAGCTCGTGGGGCAGCCCGCCGTCCTCCTCGTCGAGCCCGAGGCCTATGCCCAGGATGCCCAGCAGGTCCTCGATGGCGTCTGCGGCGGCGCGGCAGCCCTCGGCGCTCGCGGAGGCGCCAGCTTGGTCGAGGTAGGTGTTCGCGGTCGTGACCAGGTCGAACACGGCAGCGAGCGCGCCTGCGGTATTGAAGTCGTCGTCCATCTGGGCCTCGAAGGCCTCGCGCGCCTTGGCCGAGGCGTCGACGAGCCCCGAGGCGTCGCCGCCCGCGTTGCCGGCCGCCTCGGCATTGTCCGCCGCCCAGCGCAGGTTGCGCACGCAGCCGGCAAGCCTCTGCCAGGTGCCCACGACACCGTCGAGCCGCTTGAAGGAGAAGTCGAGCGGCGAGCGATAGTGAGTCTGAAGCATGAGCAGGCGGACGGCCTCCGCCGGGTACTTGTCGAGGATCTCCTTGAGCGTGTAGAAGTTGCCGAGGCTCTTGCTCATCTTCTCGCCGTCGATCATGAGCATGCCCGTGTGCATCCACACGTTCGCCAGAGGCACGCCCCACGCGCAGCTCGCCTGGGCGGACTCGTTCTCGTGGTGCGGGAAGGCGAGGTCGGCTCCGCCGCCGTGGATGTCGAGGGGGGTGCCCAGGTAGCGATGGACCATGGCGCAGCACTCGGTGTGCCAGCCTGGGCGGCCGTCGCCCCCCGGGCTCGGCCAGCTGGGCTCGCCGGGCTTCGCGGCCTTCCAGAGGGCGAAGTCCAGCGGGTCGCGCTTCTCCTCGTTCTCCTCGATGCGCGCGCCAACCATGAGCTCGTCCACGTTGCGGCCGGACACCACGCCGTAGCTGGGATCGCTTCGCACAGAGAAGTACACGTCGCCGTTGCCGGGCGCATAGGCGTGGCCGCCGGCGATGAGCTCGGAGATCATGTCCTGCATCGTGTCGATCTCGCGCGTGGCACGCGGGCGGATGTCCGGGTCCATGATGCCGAAGCGATGCATCTGCTCGATGGAGGCATCGGAGAACTCGGACGCGACCTCCTCGGCCGTGCGGCCCTGCTCGTTGGCGCGGTTGATTATCTTGTCGTCCACGTCGGTGAGGTTCTGGGCGAACATGACCTCGTAGCCCTTGTGGATGAGGTATCGACGGATCACGTCGAAGTCCAGGAACGTGCGCGCGTTGCCCACGTGGATCTGGTCGTAGACGGTGGGACCGCACACATACATGCTGATCTTGCCCTCGCGGATGGGCTTGAGCTCCTGCTTGCGATGCGTCTGGCTGTTATAGACGAGCATGGGTACCTCGCTGCCTCGTGTCGTTGCAATGCGCCGCCGGCAGGCGCAAGGCGATGCCGGCGCGTTCGTAGGGCAATTGTAGCCGCATGCAGGAAGCGGAAGCAGAGCGCCGCAGGGTTCTCGAAACCGTCTGACGCCATTCCCACAAGCGCCAGACGCCGAGCCTGACACGTCGTGCGTCCACGCCATGCTGGTCGCAGGCGCTGGCAGACGCCGGCAGACGCTAGACGACGAGCGTGAGCTGCGCCCCGCCGTCCGGGCAGGGACACCCCGTCCCACTTGCGCAACTGCCTGGCAGACGCGTCACATCACCCAGCATGGAGGCTTCGGGGCATCTCGAGTTCCTAGCAACCAATTTGGTGCTGGGAGCGTCCATCAGGGCCTGCCCCAGGCAGCCCTATCGCTCGGCAAGCACGACGGCGGTGGCGCGGATGCCCTCCGACCTGCCCGTATAGCCCAGGCGCTCGGTGGTCGTCGCCTTCACTCCCACGTTTTCGGCGTCGATGCCGAGCGCGGCCGCCAGGTTCTCGCGCATCTGGTCGCGATAGGGCATGAGCTTGGGCGCCTGCGCCTCCACCACGCAGTCCACGTCCGCGATGGAGAAGCCGCGCGACCGCGCGAGCTCGGCCACGCGAGAGAGCAGGACCAGCGAGTCGGCGTCCTCGTAGGCAGGGTCGGTGTCGGGAAAGAGCTCGCCGATGTCACCCGCGCGAATCGCGCCGAGCACGGCGTCGGCCACGGCATGCGCGAGGACGTCCGCATCCGAATGGCCGTCGAGCCCCAGCTCGGAGGGCACGTCCACCCCGCCGATCACGCATCGGCGGCCCGGGACGAGCCGGTGCACGTCCACGCCCAGGCCCACGCGCATCATGAGGCGACCTCCTCGCGCTTGCGTCCGACGACGACCCCGTCGGCAGCGCCGCTTTCTTCCTCGGCGTCGCCTTCTGCCATGGCGTCGCCCGCCGCCTCGGCGGCCAGCCGGGCCTCGAGTATGGCGCGCGCAAGCAGCATGTCCTCGGGGTGCGTGACCTTGAGGTTCGTATGTCCGGTGCCCACGCAGCGAATCCGTGCGCCGTAGTGCTCGGCAAGTCCCACGTCGTCGGTGCCCACGAACCCCTCGTCGCGCGCGCGAAGGAAGCTGGAGAGGGCGACCTCGGAACGGAGGAGCTGCGGGGTCTCGGCGCACCAGTAGCGCGAGCGATCCGGCGTGGCAAGCACGAGGTCGCCGTCGCACTCCTTGAGCGTGTCGCCAGAAGGATGCGCGACCACGCAGCCGTCGAGCTCGGGGTCGTCACGCAGAACGGAGATCGCCAGCTCGATGTCTACGGGAAGGATGAGGGGGCGCGCCGCGTCCTGGAACCCCACGATGGGAAACGCGTCCGTGTCCGCCGCAAGAAGGCCCGAGCGGCAGGAGTCCTGCCGAAGCGCGCCGGCTTCTGCCAGAGCAACGGGCGTGGAAAGCCCGAGCGGCTCGATGACCTGCCGCTCCATCTCCTGCTGGCGGTCGGGGCTGCACACGACCACGATCTGGCCCACTGACGGCGCCGCGTCCAGCGCCAGAAGCGACCAAGCCGTGAGCGGACGGCCGCACAGGTCCACGAACTGCTTGCCGCGAGGGTCGCCATAGCGCTCGCCGATGCCGCCCGCCGCCACGACCATGGCGACGTCGGGCGTGGCCATGGCCTTGGGTGCGGCGGCGCCGGAAGCGTCGGTCCGCGATCGCGTCATTCGCCCAGCCCCCGCATGCGCAGCAGGCGGTCGGCCAGGATCGTCGGGTTCTCCACGCCTATCTCGTCGAGGCGGTTCGGGTTGTCCTCGAGGTCGTCCACGAGCTCGCTCAAAGAGCCGTACTCGTCCACGATCTTGTCGGCCATCTCGTCGCGGATCACCGAGGTGCGCGAGAGCGTGCGCAGGCCGAGCGGGCTCATGATGCTGTCCGGCCTGAGGTCGGGATATCCCAGGATCGCCGCGACCTTCTGCGGCGAGCGCAGCGTGGTGTTCGGCGCGTCGCGCAGCTGCAGGCGGATGCGCTGCGCGTTCTCGGGCGAGGAGTCCGCCGCGTAGTCGCGTACGAGCAACGTGTAGGTAGCGTCCATGTCGCCGGCGAGCTCGTCGAGCCGCATGCTCACGGTTCTGCCCTCGCTGCCCAGCTCGAGCACGTAGTCGCCGAGCTCGCGGGAGGCCGTCATCAGCACCTCGAAGAGGTAGACGACGCCCGCCACGTCCGCCAGCGTGACCAGGTTCTCGAGCTCGAGCGTCGAGAGGCGCCAGAGCTTGCGGTCGAGCTCGGTGCGCGTGTTCTGCAGCGTCACCAGCAGCTGGCTCACGCTCGTCATGATGTCGGTGGTGCGCCTCAGCACGTGCGAGCGGCCCGCCACGTAGACGGTCACCACCTGGCGGCGCTGCGAGATTGCGATCACCGTGGCATGCGTCACCTGGCTCATGCGCGCGGCGGTGCGATGCCTCGTGCCTGTCTCGGCCGTGTAGACGCCAGAATCGGGATTGAGGTGGTAGTTCGCGCGTAGGATGCGGGTGAGCCCGCCGTCCACCACGATCGCGCCGTCCATCTTCGAGAGCTCGAACAGGCGGTTCGCGGTGAAGCTGATGTCGAGCGGGAACCCGTCCTCGCCGTTCGCGATCACGTTGTCCGTATCGCCAATGCAGATGAGCGCGCCGAGGCCGCCGTCCACGGTCATGTCCAACGCATGGCGCAGGGCGGTCCCCGGGGCCGTCATGCGAACGGCATCCTTCATCCGCTCGTCGATGTCCTTCTGGTCCACCGAATCCATTGGGGGCTACCTCCGAATGCGCTATCTGCGTTGACGAGTACGATTCCGCTCGGGGATGTTGCACCTCGACATTATACGTGCCCCTCGGGGCAATCGGCATCGCCCCTGCGGATGACGGACGAAGACGACACAGGGCGGGACGACGCCTCCGTCGCCCCGCCCCTTGCATGCCACGATGCGCATGGGCGGCCCGCCGCGACCTGCCGCCTGCGAGCCGCGGCGTTCGTGCCGCGACCTGCGGCTTGCGCGCGGCCTTCGCTATGCGCCGGCCGCAGCCGCGCCGTCGGCCGCCGGCGCCGAGATCCCCGGCGTCCACGACTCGCGCGCCTGCCTGCGGTCCAGGTGTATGCGCTCCTCGATGGCCGGGATCTCGCCCGTGCCCTTGGAGAACGCGATCTCGTCGGTGCCCGGCTTCACGTCGACCTCGATGATGTCGCCGGCCGACCACTTGCCCTCGAGCATCTGCTCGGAGAGCGGGTCCTCGATGAGCGTCTGGATCGCTCGGCGCAGCGGGCGCGCCCCGTACACCGGGTCGGTGCCCTTCTTGGCCACGTAGTCGCGCGCGGCATCGGTGAGCTCGATGCTCATGCCGTTGGCCACGAGGCGACGCCTGAGGTCCGAGACCATGAGGTCCACGATCTTGCGCAGCTGCTCGGGCGTGAGCGACTTGAACACGACGATCTCGTCCACGCGGTTCAGGAACTCGGGGCGGAAGAGCTTCTTGAGCTCGCTCATCACGCGGGAGTTAATCTCCTTGTCGTCCAGGCCGGCCTTGTCGGAGCCCGAGAAGCCGAGCGGCTGGGTCTGCGAGATCTCGCGCGCGCCCACGTTGGACGTCATGATGATCACGGTGTTGGAGAAGTCCACCTTGCGGCCCTGGCCGTCGGTGAGCCTTCCCTCATCCAGGATCTGCAGCAGGATGTTGAAGATGTCCGGATGGGCCTTCTCGATCTCGTCGAACAGCACGACCGAGTACGGGCGCGAGCGCACGGCCTTGGTGAGCTCGCCGCCCTCGTCGTAGCCGACGTATCCGGGAGGCGCGCCGACGAGGCGCGAGACCGTGTGCTTCTCCATGTACTCGCTC
>CADBMC010000078.1 GCA_902795635.1 uncultured Coriobacteriaceae bacterium
GAGCGAGGGCTTGTGGACACGGGTGCCCTGGAACGTTGGATCAACAGCCCGGAACCCGTCGAGCTGAGCATGCCGTGGGATGAGATAAACGCATGGAAAGAGCAGTTTCAGCCGAGATTGAGGATGGCAACGGTCGCTGCCTTGTGACAGCCGGAACCAACGTTATTGGCTCTTCCGTTCTGGGGCTAGTGCCCCATGCTGAGAATCTTGTTGATCTTAGTCGGGTCACCCCAGACGCCTGGAGAGTCGTACGGGCGATCCGGGAACGCGCCGTATTCCAGTTGGATGTCGAGCCCGTTCTTCCGGATGAAGCCCTCCACTTCCTCCGCAAGGGAGACGGGCTTGCCCGAGCAGCAGTTGATGATGCCCGTGACCTCGTCTTGCATGACGGTTGCTGCAATCATTCTGGCGACCTCGTCGACCTGCGTGAAGTCGTACTTGTTTTTTCCGGTCGTGAACGGAAAGGTCTTCTGCCCTGCCTGTGCGGCACGAAGCAACTTGCCGAAGATGGACTGGGACTGCAGGTCGTCACCATAGATATAGAACCCACGTAGCCACTGCACGGAGAAGCCCTCGCGATTCGCCTTGATGAGAAGGGCGCGGCGCAATGCATCCTTCGAGACGCCATAGAGAGAAAGCGGGTTGCACGGCGTGTCTTCCGTGATGGCGCCCTCCCAGTAACCCACTTCGTGCATCGTTCCCATTGCGGCGATGCGGCGAACACCGGCATTCGTCATCTTGTCCAGAAACGCGTAGTGGCCCGAAAGGTCCCCCATGTGCGAGGAAGCGTTGTGGTCGAAGCCGTTGCGCCATGCCAGATGCAGGCATGCGTCAGGCAGCTCCTCGAATGCCTGGGTGGGGTCGAAGGACGCATCGAACACGTTGCCGCAAATCCACTCGGCGCGGGGATCCCCGCCCTCCGGGCTGATGTCCATCGCATACACATGAGCGCCCATATCGCACAGCGCAGAGGTGACGTGACGACCGATATATCCATTTGCTCCGGTTACGGCAATCGTCAGCATGTGGCTTCTCTCTCCGGGACTTCGGCGTCCATTGCTGAGAAATCGTAGCGTAGCCATTGTACCGAGAGACGGATGTCTCCGTGTTCAAGCCTAGAGCTCGTTGCTCTTCTCACTCAGCGCGTAGATCCTGTTCACAAACCTCGCTATGGGACGGGGCCATAGCGAGGAAAGGATTTCCAGGTCCTCTCCTTTGCGAATGTCCTCGCCAAGGTTGAGCGAAGTGGCTGATTCCGCGTAGATGCGATGACCGACGAGCGGCTCTGCCAAGTAGACGAAACGTCCGTCCATGCGAGCGAGGTCAACCCAGGTCTTGTAGTCGCAGCTGTTCTTATAGGTCGTATCGAAGGGCGAAGGCCCCAGCTTGCCCTTCATCAACGTGACTGCCGGGCAGCAGATTGGATCGCCAAAGCCAAGGATGCGCTTCTTCACGAACTTGCTGCCATTGAGCAACCGGTGAGACAGAGGGGCGTTCATCCGCCGCTTGACCCTGAGCAGCCTATTGTCGTAGACGCGGTGACCATCGCGAATCTCGAAGTAATCGGTGAACCCGATGAGGACCTCATCCGCATCGTAGGAATTGAGCGAGGAGAGCATGTGCTCGACGAACAGGGGGTCGTAGTAGTCGTCCTGGTGAGCCATGGTCACGAGCGGTGTCTTTGCCGCGTCGTATCCGTAGTTCCAGTCATCTCCGGCAAGGTGGGGTGAGGGATTGATGACCATGGGAATCGAGAACCTCTTGCACACGTCGCGCAGATAGTCGCTCGGCGTCGAGGTGGAGAGAATAATGTTCGTGGCCTGTGACTGTGCCTGGAGCGAGGATATCATGTCGCCGATGTATGGGTTCTCCTTGTATGCGCATACGACGAACGTATGGTCCTGAGCGGTGAACATCCTTGGACTGCCTTTCGCTTCTAGCACGGGACGCGAACCCAGGCGTTCGCGCTTTCGTCGAACCTCTTGATTGGCCGTGCCGGGGCACCGACGGCGACGCAATTCTCCGGAAGGGAATCGCACACGACGGCGTTTGCGCCGACTACGCAGCCGTTGCCTATCGACACCCCTGGCAACACCACGACGTTCTCGCCAAGCCAGACTCGGTCGCCGATGGCTACCGGATTCGCGACGAGGGGCCTGTCGACGGGGCGAGTCGCCGGGGAGGAGCCCCCATCGTCATACGAGCCGTGGCTCGTATCACTTACGAACACCTTGGATGCAAACAGGCAGTCGTCTCCGATGCGTACCGAGGAGGAGGCGACAAGATGAACGTTGTCGCCAATCTGGCATCGATCCCCTAGCTCGATGCGGCCTTCGCCGAATATCTCGATGCGGCAGTTCCTACCCGTCGAAAGGCCTTTGCCGAAGGAGAGGCCTTTCTTCTGGCGGATGCTGAGCGGCCTGCGAACGAGCATGGCTCCGGGATAGAACAGCTTCGTGAGGACGAACGACCAGCCCATACGGACGATGTCGGAGGCGGAATACTCTTTAAGGTTGTCCAAGACATAGCTCATAGGAGCGTACTTCCTGTTCCTTGCCCATCATAGGGAGCCTGCCAGCGCAAGCAAGGTGGTGTATCACAATGCCAGCAGCGAGTGCCAAGGCCGTCATCGCTCTGATGCCTTTCGTGCCAATTGCGACGCTCGCCCTTCGTTGACTCCCCAAGTACAGTAACGAATAGGCGTTGGGTCGAGAACTCTGGAGCACGAATTACTACCTTTGAAGCATATTGAGGAGCGTGACGCCGTGGATTCGCCCACTGACATCTCGGTACTGGTGACTACGTATAACCAAGACGAGTCGGCATTGGCATTTACGCTCAGCTCGATCATGAGGCAGGATTGCGACAACATACAGGTCGTTGTCGCTGACGACTGCTCGCGAGTCGACCCGACCCCATTTGTGTGCCATCTGTTCGATGCTTACGAGTTCACCAACTATAAAATCGTGCGGGCAAAGGAGAACCTAGGAACGGTCGCCAACATCGCCCAAGGGCTTGATTCCATCTCGGGACGGGTCGTGAAGCCAATCAGTCCGGGCGATGCCCTTTTTGGCTCGTCGACGCTTTCGCATATCCTGGCGTTTCATGAGGAGGGCCATTTTCGAATCGGCTTTGGCGGCATCGTGTCGTATCTGCCAGATGGTTCCTTCTATCCGTTTGATGCTCCCCGGGAGCTAGGTCTCTACCAGGCTGCCGCCCAAGACAGCAAGGCGATACTCCGCGCTCATGTTCTTGGAACTGACTGGATACCGGGTGCTTGCCTTTTCTATGAGCGGGAATTCATGCAGTCCTACCTTCATGAGCTTTCGAATCGGGCGCAAGTCCGCTATTGCGAGGATTTCGCAGGCACCCTATGTGCGGCGGACAACATCCCCATCGGCTATTTGGGAGAGCGTGTCCTTTGGTATGAGATGGGGACCGGCATCTCGACATCTGGCGGCAACGAGTCGGTCCGCCGCATGTACCGAGACCATCGCAACTTCTATCGTTATCTGCAGGACAGAATTCCCGACAAGAAATTGGCGAGCCAGGCAATGCGCAAGTTCTCCCTGCGCGAGTTCGTGGCGCTTCATACCCCGTTCTATCGAATGGCGCAGAGGCTTAAAGGAAACCAGTATTCCGGAAAGAGCGAGTTCGATGTCAGTGGCTATCCTGAGGAGACGAGCTTTTTTTGGCTCTGTAAGAACGATGCCGACGCCTATGCCTGCTAACGCGCTCGGGATAAGCCGACGAAAGCTCGATGAGCTGCCTTCCTTTGAAGACGCCGAACCTGCCTGCCTGCTGGCAGCTGAATGTTGCGTGTCGTGCATTGCCCCTGATGCCGAGTTGACCCGTTTGCCTTAACCTATCGATGTACGAGAGAGTCGCCACGTATGCTCATGATTCTCCGAAGGAGAGGCTCGAAGCAATGAAGAAGATGCTCATCACGGGCGCGAACGGCCAGCTGGGCCGCGAACTCCAGTCCATCCTCTCGTCCGGCCGCGCGCCCATAGGGCCGATCGATCCCTCGTGGGCGGGCTGCGAGGTCGTTCCCACCGACGTCGCCGAGCTCGACATCACGGACGCGGACGCGGTGATGGACTTCGTGCGCTCGGGCGGCTTCGACGCGATCGTGAACTGCGCCGCAGCAACCAACGTGGACGGCTGCGAGACGAACCCGGGCTTCGCGAACACGCTCAACGCCGTTGCCCCCGGAAACCTCGCGCGCGCAGCCGCCGCCGTGGACGCCACGCTCGTGCACGTGTCCACGGACTACGTGCTGGCCGGCACCGACCCCATGCCGCAGACGGAGGACGCCCCCACGGCCCCCAACACCCAGTACGGCATCACGAAGCTCGCCGGCGAGCGCGCCGTGGCCGAGGCTTGCCCCAAGCACTTCATCCTGCGCACCGCGTGGCTCTACGGCACGGAGGGTAAGAACTTCGTGCGCACGATGGTGGGGCTTGGCCGCACGCACAATCGCATCACCGTGGTGTGCGACCAGCACGGCTCGCCCACCTTCGCGGGCGACCTTGCCTACGAGCTGCTGAAGGTGGCCGCCACCGACGGCTACGGCCTCTACCACTGCACCAGCAACGGGGCCACCACCTGGGACGTCTTCGCCCGCCGCATCATGGCCAACGCAGGGCTTGCCTGCGAGGTGGTGTCCGTGACCACCGAGGAGTACACGAAGGCCAACCCGCAGAGCGCGCCGAGGCCCGCGTGGTCCATCCTGGACAACAAGCGCCTCCGCGACACCGTGGGCGACGAGATGCGCTCCTGGGA
>CADBMC010000079.1 GCA_902795635.1 uncultured Coriobacteriaceae bacterium
GTCATGCCCCTGCGCCTGTTCGGGCGAGACGTAGTGGGCGGTGCCCAGCACCGAGTTGGTCTGCGTGAGATGCGAGTTCTTGGCCCGCGCGATGCCGAAGTCCATGACCTTGGCATCGCCGTTGGGCTGGATCATGATGTTCTGCGGCTTGATGTCGCGGTGGATGATGTCGTGGGAGTGCGCTACCGAAAGCGCCTGGCACACCTGCGCGCCGATCTGCGCGACCTTGCGCGGCGCGAGCGCCCCGTGGCTGCGGATGCCGCTCTTGAGGTCGGTGCCGCGCAGGTACTCCATGACTATGTAGTAGGTGTCGCCGTCCTTGCCCCAGTCGTACACGTTCACGATGTAGGGGCTCTGCAGGGCGGCCGCCGCCTGGGCCTCCTGCTTGAAGCGCGCGGCGAACGAGGGGTCGTTCGCGTACTGCGGCAGCATCGTCTTGATGGCGACCGTCCTGCCCAGGACGTTGTCGAGACCACGGTAGACGACGGCCATGCCGCCGGCACCGATCTTGTCCTGGACCAAATAGCGGCCCCCGAGCACCTTCTCAGCCATCAGAAGCTCCCATCCGACTGCCTGCGGCGGCGCCGTCCCATGCGCCGGTCGCAGGCCTTGAACGTCACATGCCAGTCGGCGCCCTTCGCGCGCACGCGCGCCGGGTGCCTGTCCTTCCGCTCTCCCATCAGCTCGCCCCCTGGATCTGGAGCACCTCGGCGATGACCTCGCCGGCCACGGACGCGGCAAGGCCCTCCGTGTCCTCGCCCTCGCTGCCCTCTATGCAGATCGAGATGGCCATGGTCGGGCTGTCGTAGGGCGCGAACCCTATGAACAGGGAGTTCGACGTGGTGGTGCTCACCTGGGCGGTGCCGGTCTTGCCGGCTACCTTCACCCCGGAGACGGCCGCCGCCCTGCCCGTGCCGCTGGTCACGACCTCGAGCATGGCCTCCTTGAGGGAGGCTGCGGTGTCCGCGGAGATGGCCTGCGAGAGGATGCGAGGCTCGGTGGTGGAGAAGGTGGCGCCTTCCGGCGAGAGGATGTGGTCCACGACGTAGGGGCTCATGGCGATGCCGCCGTTCGCGATCGCGGCCGCCACCACGGCGTTCTGCATGACGGTGGTCTGCGGCCCAGCGGGGCTCGCGTGCTGGCCCACGGGCTGGCCGCAGGCCGCCCAGGCCGTCTCCCATTCCGCCATCTCGCTCGGCTCGGGCATGAGCGAGGCGGTGGCGTTGAAGTCCTGGCCGAGCGTGGAGCCGTAGCCGAAGGCGCGGGCGTAGCTCACGAGCGTGCTGGCGCCCACGTCGTTGCCCAGCTGGCCGAACACGGTGTTGGCCGAGTAGGCGAGCGCGTCGCGCAGGTCGAGCGAGCCCCACGACTCGTCGTGGATGTTGGTGACGGCGGCTCCGCCGATGTCGATGGAGGCAGGCGCCGAGTAGGTCGAGTCGAGCGTGGCCGTGCCGGAGTCCAGCGCGGCGGCGAGCGTGACCACCTTGAAGGTGGAGCCTGGCGCGTACAGCGAGTTGATCGAGCGGTCCACGAGCTCGCCGTTCGAGGAGCCGGACGCCATGACGGCGTCGATGTCGGAGTTGGAGTAGGTGGGCGAGGACGCCTTGGCGATGACGGCGCCCGTGGAGGGGTCGAGGATCACGATGGCGCCCACGCGTCCCTCGAGCGCCTGCTCGCACACCTGCTGGATGCGCGAGTCTATGGTGAGCACCACCGAGTTGCCCGGCACGGACACCCCCGCGAGCGAGTTGAGGGCGTTCAGCCAGGTGGAGTAGTCCGTATGGCCGGTGAGGGTCTCGTTCTCCGAGGCCTCGATGCCGGTGGAGCCATAGCGGCTGGAGAGGTAGCCCACCGTGTGCGAGGCGAGGCTGCCCTCGGGGTAGACGCGCTCGTAGGTGGTTCCGTCTGCCTGCATGATGCTCTCGGCGAGGGTCACGCCGTCGGAGGTGATGATGGAGCCGCGCTGCACCGACTCGCTCCGGATGATGGTGTGGTTGTTGTTGGGCATGTTGCGAAGGTCGTTCGCCTTGATCTCCTGGATGTAGGTGAGGTTGCCGATGAGCAGGGCGAACAGCACCGCGAAGAACGTGACGAGCGCGGTGATGCGCTTGCTGAGGGCGACACGGCCGAGCACGCCGGACTCCGGCGTGTCCATCCCGAAGCTGGCGCGCAGGTGGCTGCCGCGCGCGATGGCGCCGGTGCGCGAGTCGAGGGCCACGGAGGAGACGGTGCTCTGCGTGCCCACGCCCGAGCCCTTGAGCTCGTTCTCCCTGCCGGTGGCCTGGTCGCCCGCGCGCAGCAGCAGCGCCACGACGATGAAGCTGGACAGGAGCGAGCTGCCGCCCTGGCTCATGAAGGGAAGCGTCACGCCCGTGAGCGGAAGCAGCCGCGTGACGCCGGCCACGATGAGGAACGCCTGGAAGGAGAGGGAGGTCGTGAGGCCCACGGCGGTGAAGGCCGCCATGTCCGACTTGGCGCGCGCGGCGGTGACGAGCCCGCGCACGGCGAGCAGCATGAACGCCATGAGCACGGCGGAGGCGCCGAGCAGGCCGAGCTCCTCGCCTATGGCCGAGAAGATGAAGTCGCTCTGGACCAGCGGGATGAGCGTGCACAGCCCCTTGCCGATGCCGCGGCCCACGAGGCCGCCGTCGGCGAGGCTGTAGAGGGACTGCACGAGCTGCAGCCCGGAGCCCGAGGCGTCTGCGAACGGGTCGAGCCAGATGCTGATGCGCGTGCGCACGTGAGCGAAGAGCGTGTAGCAGATGACGCCGCCGATGGCGAGCAGCACCAGCGAGAGCACCGAGTAGGAGAGCCTTCCGGTGGCCACGTACAGCATGACGACGAACATCACGTAGAACAGCAGGGCGCAGCCCAGGTCGCGCTCGAACACGACCACGAGCAGGCACATGCCCCACATGACGATCATGGGGGCGAGCATGCGCGGACGCGGCACGGTGAAGGGCCCCACGTGCATGGCCGAGGCGGAGAGCGCCTCGCGGTTCTCCGAGAGGTAGCTCGCCAGGAACAGCACGATGAGGATCTTGGCGATCTCGCCTGGCTGGAACGAGAAGCCGCCGAAGGTGAGCCACAGCTTCGAGCCGTTCTCCTCGCGGCCTATGAGCATGGGCAGCACGAGCAGGATGAGCCCGGCGAGCCCGATGGTGAACTTGTAGTTGGCGAGCCAGTCCAGGTCGCGCACGAACCAGAGCACGGCCACCATGGCGGCGATGGACACGAAGAGCCACATCACCTGGTTGGCGGCGAGGTCGGGCGTGAGGCGGGTCACGAAGGTAATGCCTATTCCCGACAGCAGGAACACGAGCGGAAGGATGGCCGGGTCGGCGCCCGGGGCCAGGAACCGCACGGCTATGTGGGCCGCCACGAAGGCGACGATGAGCGCTATGGGGACGAACAGGGTGGAGAGGGTGACGGTGCCGCCCTCCGTGACCACGTACATGGCATAGAGCAGAAGCACCGGCAGCGCGGCCATGACGAGGAGCCCGAGCTCCATGTTGCGGCGCGTCTTGCCTATGCGACGCCCCGAGCCGCCGCTCGTCTGGCCCGACCTGCCGCCCGAGGTGCCCACCATGCCCGTGGCCCCCGCCATGCCGCTTGTGCGCATCCTAGGCATGCCAGACCACCACCTTGGACGAGGCGCCCGAGCCCGCGCTGGTCGCGGTGCCCGGGCTCGTGGCCGCGGATGGCGACGTCGCGGAGCCGGTCGCCTCGTTCGCCGTCTTGGCGGCCTTCTCCTGGTCGCTCGCTATCTGCTCCCGGTAGCTGGAGACGGTGCTCTCGGCCTCGGCGAGGCTGTCGACGCTGATGCCATCGACGATCTGGCCCTGGAGCGCGTCGGGGAGGTCGGCCACCTCGACGTCGGTGGACTCGACCATGTGCGAGAGCCTCACTCCCATGAAGCTCCCTTTTATGCCCTGGTAGATGGCAACATTTCCATGGTTGTTGCCGAGGTAGTAGGAGCTGTTCACGAACAGCGCCCCCACGACGGCGAATGCGGCGACCACGGCGAGGAGCGCCACGGCCCACACGATCGTCCGGCGCTTCATCTTGCGGCGATGCTCGCGCACGATGCCGTCGTCCAGCACGTCCACCACGATCACCGAGACGTTGTCGTGTCCGCCCTCTGCCAGCGCGTCTGCCAGGAGGCTGTCCGCCGCGCCTTGGGGCGTGACGCTTGACACGGCCACCGCCTCGATGTGTGCGTCCGAGATCATGGACGAGAGCCCGTCGGAGCAGATGATGATGCGGTCGCCGGCCTCGACGTCGATCGTGAAGTGGTCGGCGTACATGTTGGGATCGGAGCCGAGCGCGCGCGTGATTATGGAGCGGCTGGGATGCAGGCGCGCCTCGCCCACGGTGATCTCGCCGGCGTCGACGAGCTCCTCCACGTAGGAGTGGTCGTGCGTGATGCGCACGAGCGTGCCTGCGTGCAGCACGTACACGCGCGAGTCGCCCACGTGGGCCACGGCCATGCGCGAGCCGTCGATGAGCACGGCGGTGGCGGTGCAGCCCATGCCGGGCTTGCCGCGACCGTCCTCGGCCGCCTGGATCACGGCGGCGTTCGCCTTCTCCACGGCGACGCCGAGCAGGATGTCGTCGGCCGTGGCCGGCGCCTCCTCGGAGATGGTCTGCACGGCTATGGAGGAGGCCACCTCGCCGGCGGCGTGCCCTCCCATGCCGTCGCATACGCAGAAGAGGGGGGCGTCCACGAGCATGGCGTCCTCGTTGTGGCCGCGCACGAGGCCAACGTCGGTGCGCGAGCCCCAGCTCAAAAGGCCGTTGTTGCCGGCGAAGGCATCGGAGTCCTGCCTCATGGCCACAGGGATCGTCTCCCAGCCGGGAGCCCTCTTCGGCTCTTGCGGGATGATGGTCGTGTCGTCGGCGTCCTCGAGGTCGTCCGCAGGCTGCGCGGGGATGACCGAGGTCGCTTCCTCCGTCGCCTGCTCGGCGCCGCGCGCGTGCTGCTCGGCGAGCTCCGGCGTGGGAAGCGGGCCGGTCGTGTCGGGGTCGGCAAGGGCCGGGTCGGCTGCACCTGCCGACGAGGACGCGTGCGTGGAATCGGCCACGTGCGCAGGCTCGGCCGCACGGGCCGGCTTCGCGGAAGCCGAGGCATCGCCTTCGGGAACGGCGTCGGGCGCGGGCACGGACGACAGCGTCTGAGCCTTGTCGGGCTCGACGGGCTCGGGGGCCGGCGTGCCGTTCATATGTGCGGCGTTCTCGCTCATCGCCTGCTCACACGCATCACGGCATCGCCCACCTGCACCTCGTCGTTGTCGCGCAGGGTGACGGGCTGGTCGATGAGGCGCCCGTTGACGAGCGTCCCATTCTTTGAGTTGAGGTCCTCCAGCACGAGGGCGGGACCCTGGATGGTGAAGCGGGCGTGGGTGGAGGAGACGTAGGGCTCCGATATCACGATGTCAGACGAGGGGGAGCGGCCCACCACGACCGGGCCGAGCATGTCCACATGCAGGCCGCGCAGGCCCTGCGGGCCCTTCTCGATGTCGATGCCCCAGATTGCCGCGTCGGTGCGCTGGCCCTTGACCAGGCCGATCCCCGTCCGCATCGCCGCGAACAGGAAGATGTACAGCAGGATGACGAGAACCACGCGACCTGCGAAGAGGACGAGGTCTATCATGCTAGCCCTCCCTGAACTCTAGGTTCACCAGCCCCATGGTGATGAGGTCGCCATCGCGCAGGATGCAGTCGTCTATGTCCACGTTGTTCACGAGCGTGCCGTTCGTGGAGTCGAGGTCGGTGATGTGCCAGTCGGTCCCGTCGAACGCGAGCTCGGCATGGCGACGCGAGACGTTCGGGTCGTCCAGCACGATGCCCCCGCTGCCGCGCTCGCGGCCGATGAGGGTGCGCGTCCCGGTCGCCGTGTACGTGCGGCCCGTCGAGCGGTCGATGAGCATGCAGCTCGGCTGCGCCGAGGCGGCGGCGTGCTGCGCGTGCTGGGGCTGCCGGTGGCGCGGCTCCTGCCCGGCGGCTGCGCCGGCGCTGGCGTAGGGGTCGACCAGCGGGGTCGAGGCGATGCGGGCGGCAGAGGGCGCCGGCGCGGACGTGACGACGGGGACCTTGCCCACGTCTGCGGAGGCGAGCCCTTCGGAGAAGGCGTCGGGCATACGGTCGAGCCCGGCGTTGGGATCGTAGGAGCCCGAGTCGTCCGAGGCGAACGCGGGCTGGGATGCGGAGAAGGTGGTGTGGGTGCGGCTGCGCGCGGGGGCAGAGCTGCGACGCGGGCTCTTGCCCATGTACTCGTCCTCCTCCTCGCGCAGGCGCTTGAGCGTGCGGGCATCGATGTTCTCGGCGAACACCGAGAAGCGGCCGTTGCGCAGCTCGGGGTCGGCCATGAAGCGGACGAGGGGCTTTCCCACGAACGAGTAGCCCTTCTTGTTGGCCTGGGCCTCGACGAAGTTGGCGATCTCGCCGGTGAGCTGCTCGTAGACGGGGCGTATGACCTGCTCGTCGGACTGGGAAACGAGGATCGTGTAGAGCGCAGGGGCGGTGTCCACGCCGTTGATGACGTAGGTCTCCCCCTCCATCTCGCGCGCGGCGCGCTTCGCAAGCTTCTTGGAGGAGAACGGGGCGGTTTGGCCTCCTGGCACGGCGCCGAACAGCGCGCTCACGCGGTCCTCGAACATGTTGAACACGTTCACGCGTCACACCTCCGCATCGGGATCGGGCACGCCGAAGACGGCAATGGCCAGAGTCATAAGTGCATATAAGAGTAGCGCAACGCCTGCCGCAGGCCAGACGCTCGCCATCAGTATGCTGCCATTCTCCATCCATTCGCCAGCAGCGAGCGCGCACAGGACGAGCACGGTGCCCATGAACTGGCCTGCGATCGCCATGGCGGTGCTGCCGCGCCGCATGGCCCAGCTCGCCACCGCGGCAGCGAGGCCGCACCCTGCCGCCTCGACCCAGACGCCGGGCGCGAGCAGCGCGGACTGTGCCACGGAGGCAAGGGCGACGTCGGAATAGCCTGCCTGCGCGAGCGGGAGGAAGACGTGCGCGGCCATGCATCCCAGCAGGGAGGCGACGAAGGCCGAGCCAGGCGATGCCGCGGCGCCCGCGAGGGGAGCCGCGCAGGCGGGGCTGGCGAAGGCGATGCCCGCGAGGGCCGAGGCCGACGCGTAGCGGCCCCGCCTTCCCGACGCCGCCCACCAGGCCATCCCCACGAAGCCGACGAGCAGCCCGAGCGCCGAGCGCACCGCGAGCGTTTCGGGGGTCTGGCCCACGAGCGCCACGGAGGCCGCGAGCCCGAGCGCGAACACGGGCCCGAGCGCGCGGGGGACGAGCGCCCCCAAGGCGGCGCATGCCGCGGCGGCGAGCGCCCGCGCCTCGGGGACGGAGAGGGCAGGCACGGCGATGGCGGCGAGAAGTCCGAGGGTCCTGAGGCCTGCCAGGCCTCCCACCAGCGCGGACCCGGCTCGGCAGAGGGCGCCTTCCAGCCACGGCGCCGCCTGGGCCACCGGCACGTGCGGGCGCGCGAGGGCTGGGTCGTCCTCCTCGGAGAGCTGGCCGAGGAGCGAGACGATCGACGCGCGGCCCTCGTCCGCATCGCCCAAGGCGGGCCCGACCTCCTCCGCGAGTCCCTCGACGCTCGCGAGCCTCCTCGTGGGGTCCGGCTCGAGCGCCTTGAGCAGGGTCGGGCCCACGATGCTGCCGAGCCGCGGGTCCGTGCGCTCCAGGCGCGGCTGAGGTCCCCGGCGGATCCGCTCGAGCGACTCCGATGCCGTGCGGGCCGCGAAGGGGCAGCTGCCCGTGAGCGACTGCCAGACGACGGTGGCCAGGGCGAACACGTCGCAGCGCTCGTCGATGAGGTCGCCCACGATCTGCTCGGGAGGCATGTAGCCGATGGTGCCGCCGCGCGCCCCGCCGTAGCCTGCCGCCGAGGCGAGCGCGGCCATGCCGAAGTCGGAGAGCTTCACGGCGCCCGAGCGGTCGATGAGGATGTTCGAGGGCTTGATGTCCATATGGAGCACGCCGTTCTCGTGTGCGAACCCGAGCGCCGAGGCAAGCGACTCGAGGACGTAGGAGGCCTCGTCCTCGGTGAGGGTCCCTCCCTCGACGCGTGCGAGCAGTTCCGAGAGCGAGAGCCCGTTCACGTACTCCATGACTATATATGCGTAGGCCACATCGCAGGCGAAGTCGTAGACGGTGACGATGTTGGGGTGCGCCAGCATGCAGGCCACGCGCGCCTCGGCTATGGCGTCGGACTCCGAGGTGGCCATGGCCTGCGAGCCGTCGCGCGCGAGCGGGATGCGCTTTATGGCCACGCGGCGCTGGAGCCGGACGTCCCAGCACATCTCCACGACCCCGAAGCCGCCGGTGGCGCGCGTCTCGAGGACGCTGTAGCGGCCCAGCAGGAGCTCGGGCTGTCGTGCCGTGGGGTCGTCGGCCTCGCTCGCGGCTCCCGAGCCGGCCATGTAGGGCGACGCGGGCTCCGTTGGCCGCGCGCGCAGCTGCGTCTTGGTGCTCGATGCTGGGTCTCGTCCGGCCACGCGCGCCTCCCTTGCATGTTTGAGGTTCGTTCGGGACGGGTCGGCAGCTTGCCGGCCGCGCGAGCGCGTATGGCCACATTCTAGCGGCTTGCGCAGAAGGCGCCACTTGGGCGGCATTTCTCGTTGCTTGCGGGGAAACGTTCGTAGTAGAATCTTGGTCCACGCGGGCGTGGCGGAATTGGCAGACGCGTACGGTTCAGGTCCGTATGGGGGCAACCCCATGAAGGTTCAAGTCCTTTCGCCCGCA
>CADBMC010000080.1 GCA_902795635.1 uncultured Coriobacteriaceae bacterium
GCCATGAGCCCGTCCACGAAGCCGTTCTCCACGAGGGCCTGCATGGCGGCGCGCGAGTCGTGGTCGAAGGCGACCGCAGGGCCCATCACCCAGAGGATGTTGCCGTTGTCGCGCTCGTACTCGAGCAGGTCGTAGAGACGGTCGTAGTCGCGGGCGAACGACGTCTCGCGGCTCCTCCCCTGCCGGAACGAGAAGCGGTCGTCGAGGTCGGAGGCGTCCGGGTCCACGAAGCCGTCCGGATGGACGAACACGCCCTCGGAGCCGTCCTCGGTCCTGCCCAGCACGACCTTGTCGCCCGCGCGCAGGTTGCGGTTCTCCACGACGTCGAGGGTCCCGTCGTCGCGCAGGACGATGCTCGAGTCCATCCTGCTCTCCTCGGTGAGCCGCCACAAGCCGTCCACGCGCACGTACTCGGGATACATCGACGTCGAGTGGAAGCCCTCGGGGGCTATGCCATCGCGCTCGACGACGGCAAGGCGCGCGTCAGGGGCACCGGTCAGCCCGAGGGCTGCGAAGTCGGGGTCGTGGTAGGCGGGCATCGAGAACGGCATGGGTCCCTCGATTCTTGGAAGCGTCCAGGCGGGCCGCGCAAGGCGAAGGAGGACCCGTCGGGCCCTTCCCTGGCGCGCAGCCAGCCCAAACAAGACGGACAATCGACATGGCTGGCGCCTACATGACCAAACCGTCACCTTGGCAGCCATCCGATGCCATAACGGATACTAGTATCATGCTGTCCCAGCAGACCGTCAGCCGCCATCCGTTACATTACGGCAACGAGGGGACCCGCCATGTCATCCGAGGAACACGCCCGAAACGAGGCAGACGAGACCACGATCGTTCCCGCGTCGCACCTGGCGACCATGGGACCGAAGGCGCCCGGCGACCCCGACGCGCAAGGGCCGCACGACGAGGACGAGGAGGCGCTGCTCGCCGTCCAGTCGCTCGAGCGCCATCGCAAGGAGCGCCGTCGCCGCAAGATCATCCGCACGCTCGTCGTCGTAGCCATCGTGGCGGCCGTAGCCATCTTCGCCATCCTGCATGGCATGAGCTCCGAGGACGACACCGGCGAGACGCTTGCCACCGCGAGCGCCTACACCGGCACCCTCACCGACTCCGTCTCCGTCTCCGGCGCGGCGCAGCCCGTCACCTCCGTCTGGGCCACGCCCGAGATCGAGGGCACCATCGCAACCGTGAACGTCACCGAGGGCCAGCAGGTCAATGCCGGCGACGTCCTCTTCACCATCAAGAACGACTCGCTCGACCAGGACGTGAGCTCCGCTCAGGCGGCCGTGGCATCTGCCGAGGCGCAGCTCAGCTCCGCCAAGGCCCAGCTCACCGCCGGCCAGCAGGCCCAGACGGCAGCGCAGCAGGCCGCCGACGGGGATGGCCTTGGCGACGGAGGCGGCGACGCGAGCGGCGTGGACGTGGCCTCCCTCAACGCGGCCGTGACCGAGGCCCAGGCCAACCTGCAGTCGGCCCGCCTGACCCTCGACAACGCCCAGGCCCAGGCCAACAAGCGCACCGTCGTCTCCCCCATCGCAGGCACCGTGCTCTCCTGCACGGCGGAGGTGGGCGCCTCCACGACGGGCTCCGCGAGCGGCGCTTCCGGGTCCTCGTCCACGCCCGCGCAGGTGCAGATCGCCGACCTCTCGCAGCTCAAGGTCCGCGTGCAGGTGGACGAGGACGACATCGTGAGCGTCGCCGAGGGGCAGGCGGCCAAGGTGACCTTCTCGGCCCTGCCCGACGTCGAGCTCGATGCGCAGGTCGTCCACATCGCGGCCACGACCTCCGCCTCCGCCGACGCCTCGGCCATGGGCGACTCCGGCAGCGCCTCCTACGACGTGGACGTGCTCATCCCGAGCCCCGACCCGCGCATCAAGCCGGGCATGACGGCCGACGTGGAGATCATCTTCAGCAGCCTGGACGACGCGCTCATCGTCCCCTCCACCGCCGTGACGGACAACGGCGACGGCACGGGCAGCGTTACCGTGGTCACCTACGACGACGAGGGCAAGGCCTCCATGGAGGACGTCTCCGTGCAGATCCTGCTCACCAACGACTCCGAGACGGCCGTCAAGCCCACCTCCGGCTCGCTCGATGACGGCGACCTCGTCCTGCGCGGGGGATCGGGCGGCAATGGCGACTCGGGCTCGGGCGGCTCCGACGTCGTCTACGACGAGGCGGCGTAACCTCATGGGCGCCACCCCGATCATCGACGTCCGCGGCGTCCACCGCATCTACGAGACCGAGGCGGGCTACACCCATGCGCTGCGCGGGGTGTCGCTCACGGTGGGGCGCGGGGAGTTCCTGTGCATCATGGGCCCCTCGGGCTCGGGCAAGTCCACGCTCATGAACCTGCTCGGCTGCCTGGACACCCCCACGACGGGCACCTACCTGCTCGAGGGCGTCGACGTCTCCCAGCTCGACGACGACGAGCTGGCCGAGATGCGCGCCACGCGCATCGGCTTCGTGTTCCAGAGCTTCAACCTGCTCCCGCGCGCCACCGTCCTGCGCAACGTAGAGCTGCCGCTCGTCTACTCCGACTGCCCCGCGAGAGAGCGACTGCCGCGTGCCGTGCGCGCCCTGCAGGCGGTCTCGCTTCCCGAAGACTATTACGAGCATAAGTCCAACGAGCTCTCTGGCGGCCAGATGCAGCGCGTCGCCATCGCGCGGGCGCTCGTGAACGACCCGGCGCTCGTGCTCGCCGACGAGCCCACAGGCAACCTGGACTCCGCGACCTCGCGCATGGTTCTCGAGACCTTCTCGCGCCTGCACGACAAGGGCAAGACGATCGTGCTCATCACCCACGACCCCGAGGTCGCCCGCTGGGGCGACCGCATCGTACACATCCGCGACGGCCGCCTTCTCACCGACGAGCAGGAGCGCGCGCTCACCGCGGCCGACCCAAGCGTGAGGAGCGCGACATGAGGGCGAAGGACGTCGCATACGAGACCGTGAGGGCGCTCGATGCCAACCGAGGCCGCTCGCTCCTCACGATCCTGGGCATCGTTATAGGCATCGCGGCCGTCATAGCCATGACGGCCATCATCGGCGGCATCAAGGCGGCGCTCGTGGACTCGATGGGCCTCGGGCGTGCGCAGGTCGTCTACATGGGCGTCTACTCGGGAAACTCGATGACGCTCGACGACGTGGGCAAGCTCAAGCAGGGGATGCCCGACTATGAGTACCTCACCGCCACCGGATACGGCGGCGGTGAGGTGGCGCTCGATGACGGCACCACCGACACGGCCACCGTGATGGGCGTGGAGCCCGAGTACTTCCAGATGATGGACACGCGCTTCGTGCAGGGCGCCTCCTTCACCCAGAGCGACTGCAC
>CADBMC010000081.1 GCA_902795635.1 uncultured Coriobacteriaceae bacterium
ACCTTGGACGACGTGCGGAAGGCGGGCTCCTGCGAGCGCAACCTCGTGGTGGCGCCCTGCGGCCTTGCAGCCGCGCGCTGGCTCGAGCGCAGGTTCTCGACCCCCTACGACATCGCCTTCCCGCTGGCAGACGCCCTCATCCCCGAGCGCGACTGGGAAGGAGCCCGCGTGCTGGTGGTGCACCAGCAGGTGGCGGCCGACGCCATCCGCAAGGGGCTTCTCGCCCGCGGCGCGGCCCAGGTCACCTGCGCGAGCTTCTTCAAGCGGCTCGAGCCCTGCGTTCGCGAGGGCGACCTGGCCCTTCGCGAGGAGGACGACTTCGTGCGCGCCGTGGGAAGCCTCGCTCCCGACGTGGTGCTCGCGGATGCCGTCCTCAGGCGCCTCGTGCCCGACTACGAGGGCGAGTTCTACGACGAGACCCACTTCGCGCTCTCCGGCCACCTGATGCGCTACCCGACGCGCGCAGAGGCGCTCTCATGAGCGGCACCGGAGAGAACGAGCTCGTCACCCGCCGTCTGCGCTGCTACGGCATCGTGCAGGGCGTGGGCATGCGGCCCACGGTGGACCGGCATGCCGCCGAGGCCCACGTGGCGGGCACCGTCTGCAACAAGGGCCCCTACGTGGAGATCTTCGCCCAGGGCACGCCCGAGCAGGTGGACGCGTTCTGCCGCCTCGTGCGCGAGCGGCCGCCCAGGCGCGCCGACGTCATAAAGGTGGAGGAGGTCGAGGTGAGCGCAGACGAGGCGCCGCGCTTCGAGGGCTTCTCCATAAAGGAGAGCGAGCGCACCAGCGGCGCCATCTTCGTCTCGCCCGACATCGCCATCTGCGACGACTGCAAGCGCGAGCTCTTCGACCCCACGAACCGCCGCTACCTGCATCCCTTCATCAACTGCACCTGCTGCGGGCCGCGCCTCACGATCCTGGACTCGCTGCCCTACGACCGCGTGCGCACGAGCATGCGCGCCTTCCCCATGTGCGACGAGTGCGCCCGCGAGTACCACGACCCCGCCTCGCGGCGCTACGACGCGCAGCCCGTGTGCTGCAACGACTGCGGCCCGGAGGCCTACCTGCTCGGGCGTCCCGAGCGCGGGCACGACGCCATCTCGGCCGCCAGGAGGTGCCTCGCCGAGGGCGGGATCGTGGCCGTGAAGGGGATCGGCGGCTTCCACCTGTGCTGCGACGCCACCTCGGAGCGCTCCGTCGCGCTGCTGCGCGCTCGCAAGCGCCGGCCCACGAAGCCCTTCGCCGTCATGGCGCGCGACGAGGACGCGGCCCGGCGCGAGTGCGAGCTCTTCCCCGCGCAGATGGAGGCCCTCGCCGGCCACCAGAAGCCCATCGTGCTCGCCCGCAGGGCCACCACCTCCACGCTCGCCCCCTCGGTGGCGCCGGGCAACCCCAAGGTGGGGCTCATGCTGCCCTACGCGCCGCTGCAGCTCCTGCTCTTCCGCTACGACGACGGCGTCGAGGTGCCGGACTGCCTGGTCATGACCAGCGCGAACGTGTCCGGCGCGCCCATCTGCCGCACCGATGGGGACGTGGCCTCCCAGCTCGGCGGCCTGGCGGACCTCGTGCTCTCCCACGACCGCGAGATCCTCACCCGCGCCGACGACTCGGTGATGGACTTCCTGGGCGACGCCCCCTACATGGTGAGGCGTTCGCGCGGATACGCGCCTCTGCCCCAGCCCGTCTCGGGCGTGCGCGCGCAGGACGGCGCCGACGCCGATACGCTCGGGCTGCAGGTGCTGGCCGTGGGAGGCGAGCTCAAGAACTGCTTCTGCATAGGCTCCGGCGGGCTCTTCTACCCTTCCGCCTACGTGGGCGACCTCTCCGACATAAGGAGCGTACGCGCGCTCGAGGAGTCCGTCACGCGCATGGAGCGGCTGCTCGAGGTCGCGCCCCAGGCCGTGGCGGGCGACCTCCACCCCCGCTACAACTCCCGTGCCGTGGCCGAGCGCATCGCGCGCGAGCGGGGCGTGGGGCTCGTGGGCGTGCAGCACCACTACGCGCACGTCGTCTCCTGCATGGCGGAGAACGACTTCGCAGGCCCCGCCATAGGCGTCTCCTTCGACGGCACGGGATACGGCGAGGACGGCACCGTGTGGGGCGGCGAGCTTCTGCTCTGCGACTACCACGGCTTCGTGCGCGCGGGCCATGCGGCCCGCTTCGTTCAGGCGGGCGGCGACGCCGCCTCTCTCGAGGGCTGGCGCGTGGCCGTCTCGCTCCTCACGGGCGGCTTCGGCTCCGAGGAGGCCGTGCGCATGGCGGGCTCGCTCGGCCTCGCCGACGAGCGGGCGGCACGCGTGCAGGCCACGATGACGGAGCGGCGCCTCAACGCCGTGGTCTCCACGAGCGCCGGCAGGGTCTTCGACGCCGTGAGCGCCCTGCTGGGGATCTGCCGCTCCTCCACCTTCGAGGGCGAGGCATCGTGCGCCCTGCAGTTCGCGGCCGAGCGCGCCGCCGGCCGCAAGGACGCCGGGCTGCCCATCGCCCGGCCGCAGGTGCGCGAGGAGGGCGGCGAGCTCGTCCTTCCCACGGACGAGCTGGTGGCGGCGCTCGCGAAGGCGCGGCTCGCGGGCGGCGACGCGGAGGGGCTCGCCTACGCCTTCCACGTGGCGCTCGCCCGCATGGCGGCCGACGCCTGCTCCGCCCTCGCGGCCGAGACGGGCATCCGCGTGGTGGCGCTCAGCGGCGGCTGCTTCCAGAACACGCTGCTCACGAGTCTCATGAAAGGCATGCTGGAGGAAGAGGGGCTCGAGGTGCTCGTCCACGGGCTCGTGCCGCCCAACGACGGCGGCATCGCGCTCGGCCAGGCGGTCGTGGCGGCGCAGCATCTCGTCGACGAGCGCGACGGGGTCGAGCCGGGGCGCTACCAGGGGCCGCTTCCGCAGGCGGCGCAAGGCATGCATGGGGCACAAGGACAGGGAGACGATCGGGGCGCAGGGCCCCGTGAGGAGGTACGGACATGTGCGTAGGGCTTTCCGCGAAGGTCATCAAGGTGAGGGACGACGGCACGGCGCTCGTCGAGGCCACGGGGGCGAGGCGTGAGGTCTCGGCCGAGCTCATCGATGACCTCGAACCCGGCGACTACGTGATGGTGCACGCCGGCTCGGCGATCGCGCGCATCACCGATGACGACCAGGACGAGACCGACGGGCTTCTGGAGGGGCTGCTGTGATGGCCGAGGCGAAGGCGCGCCCCGACGCGCGCGCGATCATCGAGGGCTACGACGGGCCGCACGTGCGCATCATGGAGGTGTGCGGCACGCACACCCACGAGATATTCCGCCAAGGCATCCGCCGCATCCTGCCGCCCGCCGTCGAGCTCATCTCGGGGCCGGGCTGCCCGGTGTGCGTGACGCCCGTGGGCTACATCGACGAGGCCGTGGCGCTCGCGCTCGAGCACGGCTGCACCATATGCACCTTCGGCGACCTCGTGCGCGTGCCGGGCTCGACGCTCTCGCTCGCCCAGGCCCGCGCCAAGGGGGCCAAGGTCCAGGTGGTGTACTCCCCGCAGGACGGCGAGGCCTACGCCGAGGCGCATCCGGAGGAGGACGTGGTCTTCCTCTCTGTGGGATTCGAGACGACGACGCCCTCCAGCTGCATCGCCGTGCGCACGGCGCGCGAGCGCGGCATCGAGAACTTCTCGCTGCTCGTGGCCAACAAGACGATGCCTGGCGCCTACGAGGCCATGCGCGACGCATGCGACCTGTTCTTCTACCCGGGCCACGTCTGCGCCATCGCGGGCACCAAGGACTGCGAGCGCATGCTCGAGGAGGGCGTGAGCGGCGTCGTCGCCGGCTTCACGGCGCGCGAGCTGCTCACGGCGCTGGCCGTGGCCGTGACGCGCTTCGAGAAGGGCGAGCCGTTCTTCGTGAACTGCTACCCGCGCGTGGTGAGGCCGGCGGGCTCGCCTGCCGCGCAGAGGATCGTGGCCCAGACGATGGAGCCCTGCGACGCGCGCTGGCGCGGCATCGGCGTCATCGCCGGCTCCGGCATGCGGCTCAACGACGAGTTCGCGACGTACGACGCGCTCAGGCGCCATGGCATGGGGCACATCGAGGGCCGCGAGTCCAAGGCGTGCTGCTGCGGGGACGTCCTCCAGGGCAAGTGCACGCCCAAGGGCTGCCCCATCTTCGGCACGGCATGCACGCCGGAGCACCCGGTGGGGGCCTGCATGGTCTCGAGCGAGGGCGCGTGCTCGGCGTTCTATCTCTACGGCGGGCAGATCTAGGAGGACCGGGGCCAAGGCCCCAGAGGAGGAAGCATGGACGAGTTCGTCACGCTCGCGCACGGGGCGGGCGGAAAGCAGACGTCGGAGCTCATCGACCGCGTCTTCAAGCGGCACTTCGACAACCCCGATCTCACGGCCGACGACGCGGCGGTGCTCGACGTCCCGGCCGGGCGGATCGCCGTCTCCACCGACGGCTTCATCGTGTCGCCCGCGTTCTTCCCCGGCGGCAACGTGGGCAAGCTCTCCATCTGCGGCACGGTGAACGACGTCGCCTGCATGGGGGCCACGCCGCTCTACCTCACCTGCAGCTTCGTGATCGAGGAGGGCTACCCCCTGGAGCGGCTGGACCAGATCGCCGCCGCCATGGAGCGCACCGCCGCCGAGGCGGGCGTGCGCATCGTCGCCGGCGACACGAAGGTGGCGGGCAAGGGCCAGGTGGACGGCGTGTTCATCACCACCACCGGCATCGGCCTGGTGCGCGAGGGCGCCGAGACGTCGGGCGCCGACGCGCGCCCCGGCGACGTGGTGATCGTGACGGGGGACGTGGGCCGTCACGGCTGCGCCATCATGCTCGCGCGCGATGACTTCGGGATCGACGCGGACGTGACGAGCGACTGCGCGCCTCTGGCCCAGGCCATCGGCGCCGCGCTCGACGCCGCCCCGCACATCCACACCATCCGCGACGCCACGCGCGGCGGCGTGGGGACGGTGCTCTACGAGATCGCGCACCAGAGCGGGGCCGGCGTGTGGCTGGACGCCACGAGCGTCCCGGTGGCGCCCGAGGTGGCGGGCGTGTGCGGCATGCTGGGGCTCGAGCCGCTCTACCTGGCCTGCGAGGGCAGGCTCGTCGTGATCGTGCCCGCCGAGGAGGCCGACGCCGCGCTCGATGCGTTCCGTCGCTCGCCCCACACCGAGGGCGCGACCGTTATCGGGCGCATCAGCGACGAGGCGGCCGGCCGCGTCGTCATGACCACCGAGATCGGCACCCAGACGATCCTGCCGGAGCCCGGCAACGAGCTCCTCCCACGCATCTGCTAGGCGAAGGGGACACGATGATCAAGCTGGCGTTCTACGGCAAGGGCGGCATCGGCAAGTCCACGACGGTCTCCAACCTGGCGGCCGTGTGGGCCGAGCGGGGCATGCGCGTGCTGCAGATAGGCTGCGACCCCAAGGCGGACTCCACGCTGCTGCTCCGCCATGGCGAGGAGCTGCCCTGCGTGGTGGACCTCGTGCGCGCAGGCAGGCCCTTCGAGCTCGCGGACGTGGTGCATGAGGGATTCCGCGGCGTGCTCTGCGCCGAGGCGGGCGGCCCGCTTCCCGGCAGGGGCTGCGCCGGCCGAGGCATCGCGACGGCGCTGGAGACCCTGGAGGACAAGGGCGCGATCGCCGAGCTCAGGCCCGACGTGGTCCTCTACGACGTGCTAGGCGACGTGGTGTGCGGAGGCTTCGCCGTGCCCATGCGCGACGGGCACGCCGACCACGTGCTCGTGCTCACGAGCGGCGAGAACATGGCCATCCACGCGGCGGCCAACATCGGGCTTGCCGTGCAAGGCTTCGCGGAGCGCGGGTACGCCCAGCTCGCGGGCCTCATCCTGAACAGGCGCGACGTGCGCGACGAGGACGCCAAGGTGGCCGAGCTCGCAGGCGACCTCGGCTGCGAGGTGGTGGGCGAGCTGCCGCGCGACCGCGCGGTAACCGACGCCGAGGAGCGCGGCCTCACGCTGATGGAGGCCGAGCCCGAGAGCCCCATGGCGGACGCCTACCGGGCGCTCGCGGACGCCATCGAGCTGCGCTGCGGCTTCGGCGCAGGCGCCTGCTCCGCTGCCGGCGGCGAGGGGAGGCGCTCATGCTAGAGCGCGTCGGAGCGCACGCAGGCGGCAGGGAAGACACCATCGCGCCCGAGCCCTTCGCGCTCGCCCGCGACGCCGCCTTCCCGAGGCCCGTGGCCAACGTGCTGGAGTTCAACGCGCCGGTGCACGAGAACTGGAACATAGTGCACACCGGCATGCTCGTGCCCGAGGCGCACCAGATATACGTGTGCTCCGACAACTGCCTGCGCGGCGTCGTCCTCACGGCAGCCGAGATGGGCGCCTCGGGGCGCTTCTCCGGCGTGACGATCGAGGAGCATGACCTGCTCGAGGACAACCTCGAGAGCGTCACCATCGAGGGCGTCTCCGACGTCATCGAGAGGCTCCCGGCCCGCCCGCCGGCGGTGATGGTCTTCCTCGTGTGCCTCCACCACTTCGTGGGCACCGACGTGGACTACGTGTACCACGAGCTCGAGCGCAGGTTCCCGGACGTGTTCTTCATGCGCTGCTGGATGGACCCCATCATGCAGAAGACGGGCATCACGCCCGAGCAGCGCGAGCGCAAGGCGATGCTCGACCCCATCCAGCCGCTGCCGGAGGACGGGCGCCTCGTCTCGGTGGTCTCCGATGACCTGCGCCTGCCGGACGACTCCGACATAGCCCGCCTCGTCTCCGAGGCGGGCTTCGGGCTGCGCCAGGTCCAGGACTGCGCCACCTACGACGACTACCTGGGCCTCGGGGCGAGCACGCTCTTCCTCACCCGGAGCTACTTCGCGGACTGGGGGCTGCGCAAGGCCGCCGCCCGCCTGGGCCGGCGCGCGCTCTACCTGCCGCCGTCGCTTTCCTTCGAGGGCATCGACGCCGGGCTGGCACGGCTGGCGGAGGCGCTCGGGGTTCCGGCGCCGAGCACGCGCGAGGCGCGCGAGGAGGCCTCCTCCGAGCTCGACGCGCTGGCACAGGAGTTGGAGGGCGTGCCCGTGGCCATCGACTACCTGGCCGCCAACCATCCGCTGGAGCTCGCGCGCACCCTGATCGAGCACGGCATCGACGTCCGGCGCGTCTACATGGACGCCGTGAGCGCCGAGGAGCGCGACGCGTTGGGATGGCTTCGCGCCCATGCGCCGGAGCTCGAGCTCTGGAGCACGATCCACCCCAAGCTGCGGCAGCTGCCGCGCGACGCAGGCGACGGCTGGCTCGCGGTGGGCCCCAAGGCGGCATGGTTCCTGGGCACGAGCCACTTCGTGAACGTCATCGAGACGGACGGCGCATGGGGCTACTCGGCGCTCGTGCGCATCGCGCGGCTCATGCGCGAGGCCTGGGCCGCCGAGAAGGACGCGAGGGCGCTGGTGCCGCGCAAGGGGCTGGGCATGCCCTGCGTCTGCCAGCTGCCGAGGTGAGGGGCGACGATGCGACAGGCATACCAGATCCTCCCGGTGTACACGGGCGACGTCTCCGGCGTGTGCTCGGCCCTCTTCGAGCTGGGCGGCATGGTCGTGATCCACGACCCCTCGGGATGCAACTCCACCTACAACACCCACGACGAGACCCGTTGGTACGACCAGGACAGCCTCATCTACATCTCCGGGCTCACTGACGTCGACGCCATGCTCGGCGACGACGAGCGCCTCGTGGGCGACGTGGTGGAGGCGGTGCGCCAGACCTCGCCGCGCTTCGTCGTGCTCGTGAGCTCCCCCATCCCCTACCAGGTGGGATGCGACTTCGCGGGCATAGCGCGCCTGGTGGAGGAGCACACCGGCACGCCCGTGCGCTACCTGGCCACCAACGGCATGCACGACTACGTGCGCGGCACGGGCATCGCCTTCGAGGCGCTCGCCGGGCTCGTCGCGGACGCGGCGGCCAAGGCGGACGCGGCCACGGCAGCCCCGGGCGGCAGGCCACGGCGCGGACGGGCCGTCAACGTGCTCGGCATGACGCCGCTCGACTTCGCCGGAGGCAACGCGCCGGCATCGGTGGCCGCCTTCCTGGAGGCGCATGGCTTCGAGCGTCTCTCGTGCTGGGCCATGGGAAGCCCCTACGAGGAGGTCATGCGCTCCGGCGAGGCCGCGCTCGACCTCGTGGTGTCGGCCACGGGCATGCGCGCCGCACGCGTGCTGCACGAGCGTCTCGGCATCCCCTACGTGGTGGGCATGCCCACGCAGGGTTTCTCGGATGCACTCGCCCAGGCCATGGAGGCCACGCTCGAGGACGGCGCTTGCCGTGACGCCCGCCAGGACGCACGACGCGCGGCGATCATGCGACGCGCCGACGGCGGCGAGCCCGATGCCGACGTCGCGTTCGTGGGCGAGCCGGTGCAGATGGGCTCGCTCGCAGCGGCGCTCGCGGGCGCAGGAGCCCGCGCGAGGGTCGTGAGCCTGCTCGAGGACACCTCCAAGCTCATGGACCCCGCCTTGGGGGACGCCGCCGTGCGCGGCGAGGAGGAGGCCTCCTCCGCCCTGGCGAAGGCGGACGTCGTCGTGGGCGACCCCTTCCTCTCGTCTCTGCCCGGGCTGGGAGGCAAGCCCCTCGTGCGCATGCCGCACCTCGCCCTCTCCGGCAGGCAGTGGCTGCTCGAGGCGCTTGACCCCATGCAGGTGAACATCGTGGAACTCGTTGGCCGAGCGCGCGCCGCGCAGGCGGCAGAGCTCGCAAACTAGGAGGCCATATGAGGATGGCCACATGGATCGGGAGGTAGCAGGAGATGGGACTCAACGACACGCCCTCTGCCGAGAGGGTCCACATAGGGTTCTTCGGGCGCAGGAACGCCGGCAAGTCCAGCGTGGTGAACGCCGTCACGGGCCAGGACCTGGCCGTCGTCTCCGACACGCTCGGGACCACGACCGACCCGGTGATAAAGTCGATGGAGATCCTGCCCCTGGGACCCGTGACCATCGTGGACACCCCGGGCTTCGATGACGCGGGCGAGCTGGGCGAGCTGCGCGTGAGGAAGACCCGAAAGGTCCTCGGCTCCACCGACGTGGCCGTGCTCGTCGTGGACTCGACGGCAGGGCTCGGCGCCTGCGAGCGCCAGCTGGTGGAGCTCTTCAAGGCGCAGGACACCCCCTACCTGCTCGCCTACAACAAGAGCGACCTCCTGGATTCGGTGCCCGACGACACCGCGACCGAGATCCACCTCAGCGCCAAGACCGGCGAGGGCGTGTTCGAGCTCAAGGAGGCCATCGCGGCTCTCGGCACCAAGGAGCAGGTGGAGAAGCCGCTGGTCGCCGACCTCATCGAGCCCGGCGACATCGTGGTGCTCGTCATCCCCATCGACAAGGCCGCCCCCAAGGGCAGGCTCATCCTCCCCGAGCAGATGATGGTGCGCGACGTGCTGGACGCCGGCGCGGAGAGCATCGTGGTGCAGCAGACCATCCTGGCGGACACCCTGGCCCACCTCGCGGCAGCGGGTCGCAAGCCCGCCGTCGTCATCACCGACAGCCAGGTGTTCGAGGAGGTCTCCCGCATCGTGCCCGAGGACGTGCCCCTCACGAGCTTCTCGATCCTCATGGCGCGCTACAAGGGCCTTCTGGCAGGTGCCGTGCGCGGGGCGGCCGCCATCGACGCCTTGCCTGACGGCTTTCACGTGCTCATCTCCGAGGGCTGCACGCACCATCGCCAGTGCGGCGACATCGGCACCATGAAGATCCCCACGTGGCTCGGCCAGCACACCGGCAAGGAGCTCACGTTCGAGACCTCCTCGGGCCGCGGGTTCCCCGACGACCTCTCCGGCTTCGACCTCGTGATCCACTGCGGCGGATGCATGCTCAACGGGCGCGAGATTGTGCGCCGCATGCGCCAGGCCGAGGCGCAGGGCGTGCCCATGACCAACTACGGCGTCGCGATTGCCCACATGAAGGGCATCCTGCGCCGCACGCTCGGCCTCTTCCCGGACATGGTCGCCATCCTGGACGAGGGCGCCGAGTGAGCATGGAGGCCAAGGCCCTGGCATACGCGAGCGACGCCTCGAACGAGGAGCGCATCCGCGAGCTCAGGCGCGAGGGGATGCTTCCCGCCGCCGAGCTCGTCGCGCTGCTCGCCACCATCACGCCCGTGGAGGCGCCGCTGCTCTATGCCGAGGCGCGCGAGGTGCGCGAGCAGGCCTACGGCAAGGACGTGTACCTGCGCGGCCTCATCGAGTTCTCGAGCTATTGCAGGAACGACTGCCTCTACTGCGGTCTCAGGCGCTCCAACGCCCATGCCGAGCGCTACCGGCTGAGCGAGGAGCGCATCCTCTCGTGCTGCGAGAAGGGCTACGAGCTGGGGTTCCGCACCTTCGTGCTGCAGAGCGGCGAGGACCTCTCCTACACGGACGACGACATCTGCGACCTCGTGTCCAAGATCCGCGCCGCGCACCCGGACTGCGCCGTGACGCTCTCCATAGGCGAGAAGCCACGCGAGAGCTACGAGCGCTACTTCGAGGCCGGCGCCGAGCGCTACCTGCTGCGGCAGGAGACCTCGAACCCCTGGCACTACGGCAAGCTCCACCCCGCCGAGCTCTCGCTGGCCAACCGGAAGCGCTGCCTGGACGACCTCAAGGACATCGGCTACCAGGTGGGCTGCGGCATCATGGTGGGCTCGCCGTGCCAGACGTGGGACTTCGTGGTGGAGGACCTGCTCTACATGAAGGCGTTCCGGCCGCACATGGTGGGCATCGGGCCCTTCATCCCCCACAAGGACACGCCGTTCGCCCACGAGCCGGCGGGCACGCTCGAGGACACGCTGCATCTGCTCTCCGTGATCCGCCTCATGCTTCCCGACGTGCTGCTCCCCGCCACGACGGCGCTCGGGACCATCCACCCCCAGGGCCGCGAGATGGGGCTCCTGGCCGGCGCGAACGTGGTGATGCCGAACCTCTCGCCTTCCGACGTGCGCGGCAAGTACCTGCTCTACGACGGCAAGATCTGTACCGGCGACGAGGCGGCCGAGTGCCGTGCCTGCATGGCCAGGCGCTGCGCCAGCGTGGGCTACCAGGTGAGGGTGAGCCGCGGCGACCACGTGTCGCGGAGGGCGGAAGGCGCACCTGCCGTGCGCTAGGCGGCCCCAGCGCGGCCGTCGGGCAAGGCGGTCGCGCAAGGCGTCGCCTAGATCACGACGTCGGGGTCCAGCCCCTCGGCGCTCTCGCGCATCTCGGCGGCGATGGCGCGATAGGCGTCGAGCCGCGACGCCGGGAACGCGCCCCTCTCGAGCTCGGCGAGCACGGCGCATCCCGGCTCGGCGGTATGCGTGCAGTCGCGGAAGCGGCACCCCAGCGCCGCGCCGGCGATGTCGGGGAAGAGCTTGGCCAGCCCGCGCTCGTGGCCCACGAGCGGCAGGCTCCTGAGCCCCGGCTCGTCCACGATCACGCCGTGGCCCGGCAGCGACACCATGCGCCGCGCCACGGTGGTGTGCCTGCCCATGTCATCGGCATCGCGCACGGTGCCCGTCGCGAGCACGTCGCGCCCGAGCAGGGCGTTGAGCAAGGTGGACTTGCCGGCGCCGGACTCCCCCAGAACGATCGCCACGCGCCTCTCGCCCACGAGCGCACGCAGGTCGGCAAGGCCCCAGCCCGCTCCGGCTGCGCGTGCCGCCTCGCCGAGGGCGGCCTCGCCTTCCGCGCCTCCCTCTCGGCCTTGGGCGGCCGCCATGGTCGCCACGATGGGGACGTCAGGCCCGAGCACCTCGCGCAGCCGTGCCACGTCGGCCCCGAGCTGGGCGGCGTCGCGGCAGCGGTCGGCCTTCGTGAGCACGACGGCGACGTCGGCCCCGCAGTCGAGCGAGACCACGGCCGAGCGCACGATGCGCGCGCAGGAGAGGGACCGCTCGGAGAGCGCCTGGGCCACGAGCACCACGTCCACGTTGGCCGCGAGCGTCTGGCGCTCGCCGCGGGCGCCACCGCGCCAGCGCGCGATGTCGCTCCTGCGCGGGAGCACCTCCTCGAGCACCGGCCGGTCGTGGCCCTGCGGCATGCGAACGGCCACCCAGTCGCCCACCGCGGCGCCGTTCTCCGCCTTGCCGAGGCGCGCCTGGTACTCCGCCCGGAAGAGGCCCCCATCGCACACGACGGCAGGGAAGCCGCGGTCCAGGCGCACGACGCATCCCAGGCAGAGCTCGCCCGGCAGCGCCCTCCCCGCGCCCACGGCCTCCGATGCAGAACGCTCGAAGGCCTCTCGCTGTGCCGCGGAGGGGGCGAGCTCGGAGAAGGCGGGGACGTCCGAGAGGCTCGAGAGCTCGGGAAGGCCCTCGGGCACGCCCGCGGAAGGCCCCTCGCCCCTGCGCGCCGCGCCGCGGGCCTTCCCGCGGCCACGGCGAGGCGAGGCTGCCCTGTCCCGGCGGCGAGCCATGCTACTCGGAAGCGCCTTTCCCCACGTGGCGCATGACGAGCTTCTCGAGCTCCACGATGGGGATGATCAGGATCGCGAGGCCCATGGCCACGAGGTACTCCTCGAGGTCGATCTCGGCGAAGTTGAACGCCCGCGACAGCGGCGTCTCGATCACCACGAACGTGAGCAGCAGCGCCACGGCGAACGAGCCCCACAGCCACTTGTTCTGCCCCTTAAGGGAGAAGATGGACTGCCTCAGGCTGCGCATGTTGAACGAATGGAACATCTCGACCATCGAGAGCGTGAGGAACGCCATCGTCATGCCGTAGATGCCGGCCGACGGGTCGGCGATGACCTGCGAGAGGTCCATCGTGCCGAACTCCATGTAGTGGCCCACGAAGTAGGAGACGAGCGTGAGGACCGAGATGACGATGCCCTGGAACAGGGTGTCCGCGCCCATGCCGCCGGCGAAGATGCCGTCCGTGGCCGCGCGGGGCTTGCGCCTCATGATGTCGGGCTCTGCCTTCTCGGTGGACATGGCGAGAGCGGGCAGCGAGTCGGTGATGAGGTTGATCCAGAGCAGGTGCGTGGGCTCCAGGATCGTGAAGCCCACCATCGAGGCCACGAACACCGAGATGACCTCGGCCAGGTTCGAGGAGAGCAGGAACTGGATGCACTTGCGGATGTTGTCGTAGATGCGCCTGCCTTCCTCGCAGGCGGCGATGATCGTGGCGAAGTTGTCGTCGGCGAGCACCATGTCGGCCACGTTCTTGGTGACGTCGGTGCCCGTGATGCCCATGCCGATGCCGATATCGGCGCGCTTGATGGAGGGCGCGTCGTTCACGCCGTCGCCCGTCATGGCCACGACCGCGCCGCGAGCGCGCCATGCGTCGACGATGCGCACCTTGTGCTCGGGCTGCACGCGCGCATAGACGCCGTACTGCTCGATGCGCTGGTCGAGCTCCTCGTCGGAGAGGCGGTCGAGCTCCATGCCGGTTATGGCCTGGCTGCGGTCGGAGATGATGCCGAGCTCCTTGGCGATGGCGACCGCCGTGTCGATGTGGTCGCCCGTGATCATGACGACGTTCATGCCGGCCCCGTGGGCCTCGTCGATGGCGGCCTTCACCTCGGGGCGCACCGGGTCGATCATGCCGGAGAGGCCCACGAACGTGAGGTCGTGCTCGAGCGTCTCGGGGTCGAAGGCCGCCGGCGGCTCGCTGCCCCATTCGCGCCGGGCCGAGGCCATGACGCGCAGCGCCTGGTCGGCCATGCTCTTGTTCTGCTCCATGATCCGGGCACGGACCTCGTCGGTCATGGGCCTCACGCCGTCCTCGGAGAGGTACGACGTGCACCGCGCGAGCACCACGTCGGGGCCGCCCTTCGTATGCTGCACGTAGGAGTCGCCGTCCCTCACCACGACCGACATCATCTTGCGGCCGGAGTCGAAGGGCGCCTCGCCCACGCGCGGGCAGGCCTCCTCGAGCTCGGAGGTGGTGAAGCCGAGCTTGGCGGCGTCCGCCACGAGCGCGGCCTCGGTGGGCTCGCCGACGGCGCTGCCCGCCGCCTCGTCCCACTTGGCGTCCGAGGCGAGCGCCATGGTGCGCACATGCGCGTCGAGGTTCACCGTCTCGTGGCGCACGACCGTCATCTTGTTCTGCGTGAGGGTGCCCGTCTTGTCCGAGCAGATGACCTGCGTGCAGCCGAGCGTCTCGACGGCGGAGAGCTTGCGGATGATCGCATGGCGCTGGCTCATGCGCGTCACGCCGATGGAGAGCACGATGGTGACGACGGCCGCGAGGCCCTCGGGGATGGCGGCCACGGCGAGCGAGACGGCGATCATGAAGGTCTCGAGCACGAGGCCGATGTCGTTCAGGAAGCCCATGCCGTACTTGAAGAAGCCGGTCGCGAAGATCACGGCGCAGATGGCGACCGTGAGGATGGTGAGGGTGCGGGAGAGCTCGTCGAGCTTGAGCTGCAGCGGCGTCTCCTCGTCGTCTGCCTGCGAGAGGGCGTCGGCGATCTTGCCCATCTCGGTGTCCATGCCGCAGGCCACGACCACTGCCCTGCCGCGGCCGAACACGACGGTGGAGCCCATGTAGCACATGTTCTTGCGGTCGCCGAGGGGCACGTCGTCGGCGTCCTCGGGAAGCTCGAGCTCGTCGGCGTGCTTGGTGACGGGGACGGACTCGCCGGTGAGCGCCGCCTCCTCAATCTTCATGCTGGCGCTCTCGATGATGCGGCAGTCGGCCGGCACCGCGTCGCCGGCCTCGAGCAGGACCACGTCGCCCACGACGAGCGACTCGGAGGGCACCTCCGCAATCGCGCCGTCGCGCACGACCTTGCTCGTCGCCGCCGTCATCTCCTGCAGCGCGGAAAGCGCCTCCTCGGCCTTGGACTCCTGCACCACGCCGAGGATCGAGTTGAGGATGACGACGAACATGATGATCACGACGTCGGCGAAATCGCCCGACCCGTCGTAGACGCCCACAATCGCAGAGATCACGGCCGCGACGATCAGCATGATGATCATGGGGTCGGCCATCTGCTGGAAGAAGCGGACGATCAGAGGCGTCTTCTCGGCCTCCTTGAGCTTGTTGGGGCCGTTCTCGGCGAGCCGCTCCTCCGCCTCGCCGACGCCCAAGCCCTGCTGCGCGTCCGAGCCGACCTCCTCGAGGACGTCCTCGGACGAAACCAGGTACTCTCTCATGCGCGTTCCCCTCCCCGGAACGAACAACCGCTATCACGTGCGCGCATGGCGCACGCGCGTCGATGCCCGATCATAATTCCCCGGGGTTCGGGGCAAGGGCTCATCAAGTATGGTTGCCGTGCCTCTTGATGCCACCTACGTCGTCCGTCCATTCTACCCAAGCGCAGGCGCGCGATGCGTACGCATGGCTTGCGCTGCGAGAATTTCGCGCATGCACGCGCGAGGCGTGCGCCGGCGGCCGAATTGCCGGATAATGGCAGCGATTCAAGTGTTAGCAGGCCGCTCGGAGCATCCGAGCCGAAGGAGAGGACTTCCCCCGTGTTCACTGGAAAGAAGACGAAGATCGTATGCACCATGGGCCCGTCCACCGAGGACGAGAACGTCCTGCGCGAGCTCATCCTGAATGGCATGAACGTGGCTCGATTCAACTTCAGCCACGGCTCCCACGAGTACCACAAGGCCGGCATGGAGCGCGTCCGCAGGATCGCCAAGGAGGTCGGCGCCAACGTCGCCATCATGCTCGACACGAAGGGCCCCGAGATCCGCACCGGCATGCTCAAGGACCACGAGCCCGTCATGCTCGAGACCGACAAGACCTGCGTCATCACGACCGACGAGGGCGTCGAGGGCACGGCCGAGCGCTTCTCGCTCGACTACAAGGAGCTCCCCGGCGACGTCGAGCCCGGCTCCATCATCCTCATCGACGACGGCCTGATCGCGCTCGAGGTCACCAAGGTCGAGGGCAACGACATCCACTGCCGCATCAACAACGGCGGCAAGCTCGGCGAGCGCAAGGGCGTGAACGTCCCCAACGTCAAGCTCAACCTCCCCGCCGTCACCGAGCAGGACGAGAAGGACCTCATCTTCGGCTGCGAGATGGGCATCGACGCCGTCTCCTGCTCGTTCATCCGCGACGCCGCCGGCGTCAACGAGATCCGCAAGATCCTCGAGTCCCACGGCGGCGACCGCGTCTCCGTCTACTCCAAGATCGAGTGCGCGGCGGGCGTGACCAACTTCGACGAGATCCTCGAGGCCTCCTCGGGCATCATGGTCGCCCGCGGCGACCTGGGCGTCGAGGTGCCGCCAGCGATGGTGCCGCACCTGCAGAAGATGATGATTGACAAGTGCAACAAGGCCTACAAGCCGGTCATCACCGCCACGCAGATGCTCGACTCCATGATCCGCAACCCGCGCCCGACCCGCGCCGAG
>CADBMC010000082.1 GCA_902795635.1 uncultured Coriobacteriaceae bacterium
ATAGTCGCCCACGATGCGGCCGCGGCCGTAGGTGTCGGGCAGGCCCGTCACCACGTGGCTATGGCGGGCGACGCGCATCTCCTCGGTGTAGGCGTCGAAGACGGCCTGGTTGTGGGTCTTGTGGTACTCGGTGAAGATCTTGTGGTACTTGGGGTTGATCTCGTAGCCGTAGCTCTGGGCGGCCTGCTCGGCCATCTTGATGCCGCCGTAGGGCATGAAGGCGCGCTTGAGCGGCTTGTCGGTCTGAAGCCCGACGACCTTCTCGAGGTCCTTGAGCGCGGGGTCGATGTATCCCGGGCCGTAGGCGGTGAGGCCGGAGACCACCTCGGTCTCGCAGTCGAGCACGCCGCCGTTGGCGCGCTCGGCGGCTTGGAGCTCCTGCACCTTGCCCCAGAGCCTGTCCGTCGCCTCGGTGGGCCCTGCCAGGAAGGCCTCGTCGCCGTCGTAGGGGGTGTAGTTGCGCTGGATGAAGTCGCGGACGTTCACGTCGTCCGTCCAGTGCCCCGCCTCGAATCCCTGCCATTCGCTCCTGAGTCCCATGCGTTCCTCCTTAGGATCGCCAAGCCTGCGGCTGGTCACCGCGGGGCGCTATGCGCTCGCCCCGAGGATCCGCTCCGCGTTTTCCACCCTGTCAGCGCTCGGAGGCTGCACGTCGCGCAGCGTGTAGGGGATGCCGAGCTCATCCCACTTGTAGACGCCCAGCGTGTGGTAGGGGAGGACCTCCACGCGCCGCACGTTGGAGAGGCTCTTGACGAAGCCCGCGGTGCGCCGCAGGCTCTCGTCGTCATCGGTGATGCCGGGCACCAGCACCTGGCGGATCCACACGGGCACGCCGGCGTCCGATAGCCAGCGCAGGGCGTCGAGGATGTTCTCGTTGCCGTGCCCGGTGAGGGCGCGGTGGGCCTCCGGGTCGATGTGCTTGATGTCGGCGATCACGAGGTCGCAGGCGGCCATGATGCGCTCCCACGAGCCGAAGAACGGCTGCTCGCGCGTGAAGGGCTGGAGCGCCGTGTCCAGGCAGGTGTCGATGCCGCGCGCATGCGCCTGCTCGAAGAGCTCCGCCACGAACTCGGGCTGGAGCAGCGCCTCGCCGCCGGAGACGGTGATGCCGCCTTCCGTGCCCCAGTAGCTGCGGTAGCGCTCGGCGCGATCCAGCACCTCGGCCGGCTCCATGAGGGTCCCGCCCTCGCGCGACCAGGTGTCGGGGTTGTGGCAGAAGCGGCAGCGCATGGCGCATCCCTGCAAGAAGACGAGGAAGCGGACGCCTGGCCCGTCTGCCGAGCCGAACGACTCCAAGGAGTGGACGCGTCCCTTCATGACGGCCTCCCTTCGCCTGCCTTCCTTCGTTCCAAGGCAAATCTATCGGGGACCGCACGAGAGTTCCTTGATTCAAATCAAGTTACGAAGATTCTTGAGGAAAATGCTTGCGTGCAAGGGGCATTTGCGTCAGCCGTGCTGGGTCGCCATACGCCGGGCGCGCCGCCGAGACTGCGGCGCGCACGAGCGGCCGCGCACGAGCAACCGTCCGTGGCGTGTGCGGCTAGACCAGGGCTTGCAACCCGTCGTGGTCCAAGATGAGCAGCCTGCCGCGCCCGGCGCGCCTCACTAGGCCGTCCTTGGCGAAGCCCGAGATCGTGCGCGACACCGTCTCGGGGCGCAGGCCCACCGAGGCCGCGATCTCGTCGAGCGTCAGGCGGATCTCGTCGCCGAGGCAGCGCGCATGGCGCAGCAGCAGGTACTGGGCGACGCGGCGCCGCGGGTCGCGGATCCCGAGCATCATGGCCTTCTCTTCGGCATCGTCGAGCTCGGTGCACACCATGCGAATCAGGTCCATCGTGGCGTCGGGGTGGGCGGCAAGCGTCGCCTCAACGTCGGCCACGTGGATGGAGCAGAGCTCGACGGGGGAGAGGCAGCCCACCGAATAGTGGTAGACGTTGTCCTCGAGGAACATCCCGTGCCAGATGGCCTGGCCGTCGTGGAGGACGTCAAGCACGTACTCCTCGCCCTCGGCGTCCATGCGGAAGGTCTTGATGCGGCCGGAGCGGACGATGAGGACCGAGTCGATGCGGTCGCCCTCGTGCACGAGGATCTCGCCGCGCGCGTGGCTCGAGCGGACGGCGCGCGCCACGAGGTCGTGCTTGGCGTCGTCGGGCAGACCCTTGAACAGGCGGATCTTGTTCACGCAGATGCCGTTCGTCGCTCCGAAGGGGCACGTCTCGCAGCGCTCGTAATGCGACTCACGGTCCGTCATGCGGGCTCCTCGTCTTCGGACGATGCAATAAGCTCGCGCAGCTCGTCGGGCTCGAAGCGATAGCGCTCGCCGCAGAAGTGGCAATAGACGTCTGCCGGCTCGCCCTTCGCGACCATGTCCTCGATCTCGGCCTGGCCGAGCGCGAGCACCGCGCGGGCGGCGCGCTCGCGGTCGCAGCCGCAATGGAACTCCGCCGGCATGGCGTCCAGTTCCTTGTAGGAGAGTCCCTCCAGCACATGCTCGAGGACCTGAGTGGGGCCCATGCCGTCCTCCATGAGGCTCGTGATGGAGCCCAAGTGCGAGAGGTTCCCCTCCAGCCGGGCAACCACCTCCTCGGAGCAGCCCGGCATGAGCTGGACGATGAAGCCCCCGGCCTGCCGCACGCTGGAGTCCTTGTCCACCAGCACGCCCACGCCCACCGAGGTGGGCACCTGGTCGCTCAGGGCGAAGTAGGACACGAGGTCGTCTCCGACCTCGCCGGTCTCGAGCGGCACCTCGCTGGAGTAGGGCTCGATGCCCGGGAGGTCGTGCACCACCAGGAGCGTCCCCTCGTGGTCGGGCCCGGCGACCGCGCCGCCCACGTCGAGCTTGCCCTGTCCGTTGAGCGGCAGCCACACATGGGGGTGGTTGGCGAAGCCCTTTGCCTGGCCGCGGTTGTTGGCCGTGACGGTGATGCGGCCGACGGGGCCCTCGCCGCGCACGGTGAGGGTGATGAGCTCGTCATCGCTCTTGGACATGGCGCCCATCATCTGTCCTGCCATGAGGAGCCTGCCGAGCGCCGCGGTGACGACGGGGCTCGTCTGGTGGCGCTCGTGCATCTCCTGCACGCTGGCGCGCGCCGTTATGGCGAAGGCACGCACCTGCCCGTCGGCGGCCGTCCCGCGCACGATGTGGTCGCCTGTGCGGACGCGCGCGTCGGCGAGGTCGATCAGCTCGCCTTGCGCCGCGGCGCCGTCCTGTCCGAGGGTCGTCTCCTGGGCCTCGTAGCCCTGTCCCATGTGCCGGTCCTGCATGCCTCTCGCCTTCGTAGGTCGTCGCTCGTGCTGGTAGTGGGGCTGTTACCCATCTTGGGGACATGGTAGCCGAGCCCACGCGCCCGCTCCCGGCCTTGCGCGTTCGCCGCCGCGCACGTATGCCCGTGCCCGTTGCAGCGCCCGCTCCGGCTCGCGAGCGAACGCCACGCGAAAAAATATTGTGTGCAATTAAATTTTACGCAATCAATCTTGCCGCAAGGGGGTACGCTTGTCTCGAACACGGAAGCGAGGCCTGGCAGGAGGCGAGGCTGAGCGGGACAAGGAAACAAGAGGAAGGACCTCACATGAGCTACTTCGACTACAGCGTGACCAAGCAGGACGGCACCCAGGAGTCCCTCCAGGACTTCGCCGGCAAGGTGCTTCTCATCGTGAACACTGCCACCGGTTGCGGGTTCACGCCGCAGTACGAGGACCTCGAGCGCATCTATGCCGCCTACCGCGACCAGGGCTTCGAGGTGCTCGACTTCCCCTGCAACCAGTTCGCCAACCAGGCGCCCGAGTCCGACGAGGAGATCAACCAGTTCTGCTCGCTCAAGTTCAACAC
>CADBMC010000083.1 GCA_902795635.1 uncultured Coriobacteriaceae bacterium
GGTCGGCGGAAGGCAGGCCTACACCGAGTATCGCGGCCTCGCCAGCTATCGCGAGTACCTTGCGGGCAAGCTCTCGGAGTTCTCGGGGGCTCCGGTGGACGGCGATTCCGAGCTGATCATCACCCCCGGCACGCAGGGCGCGCTCTTCCTGGCCATGGGGGCGAACATCATGCCGGGCGACAAGGTGGCCTACGTCGAGCCGGATTACTTCGCCAACCACAAGCTCGCGACGTTCTTCGGAGGCGAGCTCGTCCCCGTCCGCATGGACTACTTCGAATGCGACGGCGAGCGCGCGGGGCTCGACCTCGAGGCCCTGGAAGAGGCCTTCGCCTCGGGAGCCAAGCTCTTCCTCTTCTCGAACCCCAACAACCCCACCGGCGCCATCTACTCGGAGGACGAGGTCCGCTCCATCGGCATGCTCGCCGCGCGCTATGGGGTCAAGGTGATCGCCGACGAGCTCTACTCCCGCCAGATCTTCGACGGGCGCAGCTATACCCACCTGCGCTCCCTCGGCGTCATGGACCCGGACGACCTCATCACCATCATCGGGCCCTCGAAGACGGAGTCGATGAGCGGCTTCCGCCTGGGCGTGGCCTATGGCTCGCGCTCTATGGTCCTGCGCATGGAGAAGCTGCAGGCGATCGTGACGCTTCGCGCTGCCGGCTACTGCCAGGCGGAGATTCCCCTGTGGTTCTCCGAGCCCGAAGGCTGGCTCGAGGAGCGCGTCGCCGCCCACCAGGCCATTCGCGACGACATCCTCGAGGTGCTCCGTTCCACCGACGGCGTTCGCGTGCGCACGACCGAGGGGGGCAGCTACGTCTTCCCGCAGTTCCCCAAGCTCGAGCTCGGCCTCAAGGAGTTCGTGGCGACCCTGCGCACGCAGGCGAACGTCATCGTAACGCCAGGCACGGAGTTCGGTCCTGCCTACACGGACAGCTTCCGCATGAACTTCTCGCAGGACCACGATGCGGCAGTCGACGCCGTTCGTCGCATCTGCCAGATAATCGAGCGCTATCGCGCATAGCGCGCAACGCAAGGGACAAAGGGCAGGACATGGACATCAACAGAATCGGCCTCATCGGCTACGGGAAGATCGGCAGGGCTCTTGCCGCACACGCACGCGAGCTGGGGCTCGAGGTCGCGTTCGCCCAAGACCCCGTCGCCCAGGCGGATGACGTGAAGGTCGTGGCAGGACCCGATACCGAGCTCTACGAAGGCGTCGACCTCGTCATAGAGTGCGCCACGAGGGGGGCGCTCGCCGAGAGCCTCGGCCTCGTGCTTGAGCGGACGAATCTGCTCTGCTTCTCGCTCACGGCATTCTCCGACGATGCGCTGCTCGCGCAGGCTAAGGAGGCCTCGCAGGCATCGGGGCACTCCGTCTTCGTCCCCCATGGGGCCATCCTCGGCCTCGACGGGATTCGCGACGGCAGGCAAGCCATAGAGGAGGTCTCCATCACCACCACGAAGAGCCCCAAGAGCCTAGGGCTCAATCCTGCGGGCTACACGGAGCCCACCGTCGTCTTCGAAGGGAGCACGCGCGACGCCTGCGCCGCGTTCCCTCGCAACGTGAACGTACACGCCGCGATCGCCCTCGCTGGCATCGGCTTCGACAGGACGCGCTCGAAGGTCGTCGCCGACCCCTCGGTGAGCACCAACACGCATCGCATCGTCATCAACGGCAACGGGCTCGCGTGGGACATGACCATCTCGTCCTTCGCGGCAGGCGGCGTTACCGGCGCCTATACCCCGCTCTCCGCCTGCGGCAGCCTGGACCGCATCGTCCGCACGGGCGGGGGCTTCTCGTTCGTATAGCACCATCCCGATACCTCGCCACCGGCATGCCGAAACGCAGGCGGCGACGCACGACATAAGAGCGCCCCGACGGGATTCCCGTCGGGGCGCCTTCCATTCGAGTCTTCGGCTAGACTGCCGTAGGACCTCCAGACATGCTCCCGCTAGTAGCCGCGGCCCCTGTCCACCACGTGGGTGAGCTCGCGTCCCTCGAGGTAGCGGGTGAGGTTGTCCGCGAAGAGCCCGAACATGGCCTGGACGTTCACCAGGTCGTCGTCCCAGCCCGCCACGTGCGGCGTCACGATCACGTTGCCCATGTCCCAGAGGGCATCGTCCGCGGGGAGCGGCTCGGCCGCGAAGACGTCGAGCGCGGCGCCCCCGATGCCGTGCCCTGCGAGCGCCGAGGCGAGCGCCGCCTGGTCCACGGTGGCGCCGCGGCCGACGTTCACGAAGACGCTGCCCTCCCCCATCGCCTCGAACCACTCCGCTCCGATGAGGCCGCGCGTGGCGTCCGTTATGGGGAGGCTCGCCACCACGATGCCCGCGCCGGCGAGGGCGGCGGCGAACTCGTCGACGGGATACGTCTCGTCGAAGCCCGGCCTCGGCCCGTCCCCCCTGCAGATGCCGCGCACGCAGGAGGCCCCCAGGGCCTTGAGGCGACAGGCCACGTTGCGCCCGATGTCGCCGCAGCCCACCACGGCGGCGGTGCTGCCGAAGACGGAGCGGGCGGGGCCGAGGGCCTTCCACTCGTGGCGCTCCGACTGCAGGACGTAGCCCTTCATGTGGCGCATGAGCATGATGATGGCGCAGACGGCATACTCGGCGATGTCCGTGCCGAAGATGCCCGAGCAGTTCGTGAGGACCACGTCGTCCGACGCGTAGACGTCGCCGCAGTAGCGCTCGACGCCCGCCGAGGGGACCTGGAGCCACCTCAGGTCGGGCAGCTCGCGCAGCAGGCCCGGCGGGAAGTAGCCCATGAGGGCCTCGCAGCCGGACAGCTCCTCGGCGGTGGGCACGCCATCGCCGCACCAGTGCGTCTCGCAGCCATGCGCATGGGCGAGCTCGTCGAGCCCAGCTCGCTGCGCGGCGTCGAATGGGGTGTTCCTGAAGGCGATTCTCAAGATGCCTCCTCA
>CADBMC010000084.1 GCA_902795635.1 uncultured Coriobacteriaceae bacterium
AGTACGGTGCCTATCCCGTCGGCCTCGTGGTCGCCGCCGACGACGAGCAGGCCGGACGTCTCGTGGTACTCGGTCGCGGCCACCCCCTCGAGAAGGCCCTGGGCCGCCTGCGCCTTGTCGGCTGAGACGCGCGTCGCCAGCACGTGGCCCTGACCGGCCTCCACGAGCGCCTGGGCGATCCCGGCGATCTGCTCGGCCGTCTTGCCGGCGCCGTAGATGACCTCGCTCACGCCCTGTCGCTGGTCGCGCTGTAGGTCCACCTCGGCATAGCCCAGGTCGCGGATGGGGGAGACGGCGATGCGCGCGGCGGCGTCGGCGGGCGCGACCTTCCCCGCGGCGACCTGCTCCAGCAGGCCCTCCATGGCCTTCCTGTCCATGTCGATTCCTCCCGATCGGCGCCGCCAGCAAAGGGGCTGCGGCGCATAGTGCCAGCTCAACAGCAGATTTTCTGGTCGATGGATACCCTACCTAGATGCTATCATTAACCTATGTCATAAGGAGGTTTCAGCATGTATGCAAAGGGTGAGTACGTCGTCCATCCGGGCCAAGGGGTGTGCAAGGTCGAGGATGTGACGGATGGGCCCGATGCGATGTACAAGCTGATGCCCATCCGCAACACCCACGCCCTGCTCATCAGCTTCCCCGCGGCCAACGAGTCGCGCCTGCGTCCCGTGCTCTCGCGCGACGAGGCCATCGCCATCATCGAGGGCTATCCCACGCTCGAGGTGGACGACTTCACCGACCACAGCGGCGCCGCGGAGGAGGAGCACTTCAAGGCGCAGATGAAGGAGGGCACCTGCAACGATTCCGTGCGCATCGTGAAGACGGTGCGCCAGAGGATCCGCCGCGCCCGCGATGCGGGACGCAAGCCCCCGGTGATCTACGAGCGGCTCCTGCGCGAGGCCCGGGAGCGCACGCTGAGCGAGCTCGCCGTGGCGCTGGAGTCCACGCCCGAGGACGTGCAGGAGCTCTTCGAGCGCCAGAGCCCCGAGGAGGGCGACGAGGAGTAAGGGGGGCCCAAGGAGCCCCTTGGGAGCCGTCGAGCGTCTCTTCGTGCCCTGTGAGGCGCTTGGCAAGCATCGTACGACCAAGAGGAAGGCCCCGGCGGCATCTGCCGTCGGGGCCTTCGCATGTCGTGCCTTGCGCCTCATGCGGGAAGGCGCGTGCCCGTGGGAGCTACTCCGCGTCCGCCGGCTTGAAGGCGGAGAGGTAGATGGCGCGGACGTCGTCCTCGTTCAGCTTCATGAAGCTGCCGATGGGCCACTTGCCGCCCCTGTTCTGCAGCAGGCGCGGGATCATCTCCTCGACGTCGGCCGGCTTGAAGCCGAAGTCGTCCATGTACTGCGGCATGCCGAGGTCCAGGAAGAAGCGCTGGATGCGGTCGATGGTGGTGTAGGCGTCGGCGAGGTCGTCGCCCGTGGTCACCAGGCCGAACCACTCGGCGCCCAGGCGCACGAAGCGGCGCGGGTTCTCCTTGCACACGTAGCGCATCCAGGCAGGGAAGATCACGGCCAGGCCGGCGCCGTGGGTGACCTTGGTGTTGGACGCGGACAGCTCGTGCTCCATGCCGTGGCTGATCCAGTCCTCGTTGCGGCCGCGCGAGCAGATGCCGTTGTGGGCAAGCGTGCCCGCCCACATGATCTCTGCGCGCGCCTCGTAGTCGTGCGGGTCGCGCATGACGCGATAGGCGGAGCTGCGGATGGCGCGGAGCAGCGCGATGGCGATGCCGTCGGAGACGGGGGTGTCGGGGGAGTCGGAGAAGTAGCGCTCGAAGATGTGGGCGCAGATGTCGGTGATGCCGGCGGCCGTCTGGTAGGGCGGCAGCGTCTCGGTGAGCTCCGGGTTCATGAAGGCGACCTTCGGGCGGTTGAAGTCGCCGCTCGTGCCGGCCTTGAGGTCGAGCTCGTCGTTGGACAGGACGGAGGAGTTGGAGGCCTCCGAGCCGGTCGCGGGGATGGTGAGGACCACGGCGAGCGCGAGGGCCTCGGTCGGGGTCTTGTCGATGCGCGCGTCGTAGAAGTCCCACACGTCGCCGTCGTAGAGCGCGCCCACGGCGATGGCCTTCGAGCAGTCGATGACCGAGCCTCCGCCCACCGGGATCATGATGTCGACGCCCTCGGCCTTGGCGATCTTGATGCCCTCACGCGCCGAGGTGACCTCAGGGTTCGGACGGATGCCGCCCATCTCCACGTAGGGCACGCCGGCGTCGTCGAGCGACTTCTTCACGCGGTCGAGCAGCCCGCTCCGGATGACGGAGCCCTTGCCGTAGGTGACCATGGCCTTCTTGTAGCCATGCTCCTTGACCCAGGTGCCTACCTTCTCCTCGGCGGCATGGCCGAAGACGAACTCGGTGGGGCTCATCCATTGGAAGTCAAGCATGCGCATCTCCCTCTCTCGTCCTTCCCGCCCAGGTCGGGCGGTTTCGTAGCTGTGCTATTCTACCCATGGCCCGCGGACCCCTTGCACGTCGGGCGGCCTGAGCGGCCATGTCGCCTGCGAGCGGCGACGGCTTGCAGGCAACGTCTGGCAGGAGGGATTCGCATGGCAACCACCGAAGGCGCTTCGCGCAACCGCGCCGTCCTCACCGTCCTGGGCTCCGACCGCTCGGGCATCGTGGCGGCGGTGGCGACCTGCCTTGCCGGCCACGACGTCAACATCCTGGACATCTCCCAGACGATCCTGCAGGGCATCTTCACGATGACGATGATCTGCGACCTCGACCCCTCCGATGCGGACTTCGCCCACATCTCCGCCGAGCTCGACGAGCTCTCGCAGAGGCTGGGCGTGCAGATAACGTTCCAGCGCGAGGACGTCTTCAACTTCATGTACAGGCTGTAGGCGCGTGTGCTGGCCGCGGCGTCCGTCGTGCCCCGGCCGAAGGCGTGCCTGAGACATGCGGAATGGGTAAACGTGCCATACGGGCCGCCGTCAGGCGGCCTCGAGCTTATATGGCATACCTGAGGAGGCAAACATGCGCCGAGGCATCGCCAACCAGGCCTTCAGCACGATCCTCACCGCCGCGGACACGTCTGCGCTCATGCGCAAGATGGACGCGACGCCGATGCCCTCCGAGGTGCTCGGCCGGCCGCCGGTGAGCGACCAGCTCTACAACGGCTACAGCTCCATCGACAAGGTGCCGCCCGACCTCTACGACGTCTACGACGTGAAGCGCGGCCTGCGCAACAAGGACGGCTCGGGCGTGCTCGTGGGCCTCACGACCATCTCCAACGTCCACGGCTACCGCAAGGTGGACGGCCGCGCGGTGCCGGACGAGGGCGACCTCTTCATCCGCGGCTACTCCATCAACGAGCTCGTCGAGGGCGCGCACTCCGAGGACCGCTTCGGCTACGAGGAGCTCTCCTACCTGCTGATCAGCGGCAAGCTGCCCACGCAGCCGCAGCTCGACGACTTCGAGGAGCGCATCGACGTGCGCCGCTCGCTGCCCGTGGGCTACCTGGACATCTTCCCGAGGGCCACGGCCTCGAACTCCATCATGAACGTGCTGCAGCGCGCGTCCCTGCTGCTCTACGCCTTCGACGACCACCCCGACGACACCTCGCCCGAGCACGAGGTGGACGTCGCGCTGTCGCTGCTCGGCCGCCTCCCGCGCATCGCCGCCATCGCCCATTCCGCCAACCAGGCCCGCGAGGACAACCGCCGCCTCATTGTCCCGCCCGTGCGCGACGGCTACAGCATGGCCGAGACGATCCTGGACGTGCTGCGCGGCGCCGACGGCTTCTCGCGCGAGGAGGCGCTGCTGCTCGACGTCATGCTCATGCTCCATGCCGAGCACGGCGGCGGCAACAACTCCACCTTCGCCTGCCGCGTGCTCTCCTCCTCGGGCACCGACGCCTACTCCACCTACGCCGCGGCCATGGGCTCGCTCAAGGGCCCCAAGCACGGCGGGGCCAACGAGCGCGTGGGCGCCATGGTGGAGGACATCGCGCAGCACGTGAGCCACTGGGACGACGACGCGGAGCTCGAGGACTACCTGGCCAAGATCGCGCATCGCCAGGCGTTCGACCGCTCGGGGCTCATCTACGGCATCGGGCACGCCGTCTACACGCTCTCCGACCCGCGCGCGCAGATCATCAAGCGCTACGCCTCCAAGATCGCCAAGGACAAGGGCTGCTACGACCGCTTCGCCCTCATAGAGAGCATCGAGCGAATCGCGCCGGACGTGGTGCGCGACGCCCGCGGGGTGGACAAGCCCCTGTGCGCCAACATCGACCTGTACTCGGGCTTCGTGTACTCCATGCTCGGCATCCCCTCCGACCTGCACACGCCCATCTTCGCGATCGCACGCATGAGCGGCTGGGTGGCGCACCGCATGGAGGAGCTGTACAGCTCCGGGCGCATCATCCGCCCGGCCTACAATTCCTACTTGGTAGAGCATCCGAGCTATGAGCCCATCGAGAGCCGCGTCGCGGCAATTGGAGCGCAGCAGGAATGAGCATGAGACTCGTCTTCGCCGACATGGACGACACCTTCCTCACCCACGACAAGCGGGTGGGCGAGGGCAACCTCAAGGCAATCGAGCGCATGGCGGAGGCGGGTGTGGAGTTCGTGCCCTGCTCGGGAAGGCCCGTGAGCGGTATCCCGCGCGAGGCCCTCGAGACGCCTGCCACCCACTACGCCGTCTCGTCCAACGGCGCCGCGGTGAACCGGCTGGGGGCAGACGGAGAGGTGGAGGTGCTGCGCCGGCGCCTCATGGCAGCCGACGACGTGCTGGCCATCTACGACGCCCTGCGCGGCCACCACGTGACCTTCGACGTCTTCGTGGACGGCACCGCGTACGCGGAGCGCTGGCGCTACGAGCATCTGGACGAGTACATCGCGGACCCGGCCACCGTGGGCGCCTACAAGCGGATGCGCACGCTCATCGACGAGGACGTGCCCGCGCTTCTCGCGGGAGGCGAGGGAGTGGAGAAGGTCACGCTCTTCTGGACCGATGAGGCCGACCGCGACCTCACGCTCTCTCTCATCGATGCCAACCCGCGCCTCACCTGGGCGTCGTCGGTCTCGAACAACATCGAGTTCTCCGACGTGGACGCCACCAAGGGGTCGGGGCTCGTGTGGCTCGCCGGGCACCTGGGCGTGCCCGTGGCCGACACCGTGTCGTTCGGCGACAACCTGAACGACGTCTCCATGCTGAAGGCCGCCGGGACGGGCGTCGCCATGGGCAACGCCACGCCCGAGGCCAAGGCGGCCGCCGACGAGGTGACGCTCGACTGCGACCACGACGGCGTCGGGGCCTGGGTCATGTGCGAGCTCGACCGCGAGGCCGCCGAGGCCTAGGCCGGCTCGACATAAGAAGACCGGGCCCGTTGCCGGGCCCGGTCATCCGAGAGAACCTCAGGACCTGCCAGTGCCTGTCAGGACTCGCTCGACGGCGTGCCCTCGGCATCGTCGTCGTCGGAGCCCTCCTCGTCCATGCGCAGCGCGTCGAACACGGCGGTGTCGCCGCCGATGAGCGTGGTCTCGGTCTCCTCCTCGGCCTTCGCGCGGCTCCTCATGACGTCGAGCGAGAAGATGTCGGAGTCGTCGGCGTTCTTCTGCGCGCGCACCTCATGCTGGCGGATCTGCGAGGACACGCGGTCCAGCGGGATGCGCTTGAGGTGGTCGGCCGGACGGATGGACGCGAACAGCGGCACGTACTCGATGAGCACGGTGGAGTTCTCGAGGCCGTACCAGCGCACCGGCGAGCCGCAGATCCTGCGGATGAAGTACTTGATCATGAGGACGCGCTGGTCGCCGGCAGAGAGGCTCGTGTCGGCCGTGAGCTGCTTGCGCAGCATGCAGAAGCGGAAGTCGCCCACCGATCCTGGGTCCTTGTAGATGGAGTAGCTGCGCTCCTGCGGCGCGAGCTCGCCCGAGGCGATCAGGTCGCCCACGATCTGGCGCAGGAAGGTGTTCATGCGCTGGTTGACGCGGAAGCCGAGCTGGAGCTGCACCTTGAACACGAAGTCGGTGCCGAAGTTGTTCACGACGTAGCTGCAGGTGTAGGGCTCGTCGGTGACCTGCACGTTCAGGAACCAATAGGCGCGGGCGCGCTTCGGGCGCTTGTCCAGGATGGAGTAGAGGATGTCGCGGTCGAGATGCTCGAGCGAGCCGTCGTTGGTGAGGAACACCAGGTTGGAGGCGCACATCTCCTGGCTCTCGTCGTCGCGCAGGCGGGCGAGCTGGTCCACGTACTTGCTCACCGGCAGGAAGACGGTCTGGGAGCGCTCGATGGCGGTGCCGCGGCGCCACACGTACATGACGATGAACAGCAGCGTCGCCATGATGGTCGTGAAGTAGCCGCCGTGCATGAACTTCGTGAGGCTCGAGAAGAAGAAGGTGCTCTCGAGCAGGCCGAAGAAGATGACGAAGGGAACGGCCATGACGTGGCGACGCATGATCTTCGAGATGTAGATGTAGAGCAGGAGCGTCGTCATGAGCATGGTGAGCGTGATCGCCAGGCCGTAGGCGGCCTCCATGCGCGAGGAGCTCTGGAAGAACAGCACCACGATGGTGCAGCCGATCCACATGATGTTGTTGACCAGCGGGATGTAGAGCTGGCCCTTGGTCTCGGAGGGGTAGCTCACGCGCATGTGGGGCATGAGGTCGAGGCGGGTCGCCTCCGAGATCAGCGTGTAGGAGCCGGTGATGAGCGCCTGCGAGGCGATGATGGCCGCGAGGGCGGAGAGCACGACCGCGAAGGGGCGCAGCCCCTCGGGAAGCATCTCGTAGAAGGGGTTCGGCGTCCCCATGGCGACGAGCGCGGGGTCGTTGCAGTTGGCGAGGCACCATGCGCCCTGGCCGAGGTAGTTGATGATGAGGCAGGCCTTCACCATGGGCCAGGAGGCGTAGATGTTGGACTTGCCCACGTGGCCCATGTCGGAGTAGAGGGCCTCGGCGCCGGTGGTGCAGAGGAACACGTTGCCCAGGATCATCATGCCGGCGCGGTTCTCGGAGCTGAACAGGAACGTGATGCCGCGAAGCGGGTTGAAGGCGCGCAGCACGTTGAGGTCGGACCCGATGTTGAGCAGGCCGCCGAAGGCCAGGAACAGGAACCACACGGTCATGACGGGGCCGAACGCGCGGCCGATGTTGGAGGTGCCGGAGCGTTGCACCATGAACAGGACGGCCAGGATCACGATCGTGATGACGACGACGCGCGTCTGGCCCTCCCCGAGCAGCGCGTAGCCGAAGTCGGTCGTGCGCAGGCCCTCGACGGCGGTGGTCACGGTGACGGCGGGCGTGAGGATGCCGTCCGCGAGCAGCGCCGCGCCGCCGATCATGGCGGGCAGGATGAGCCACTTGCCGCACTTGCGCACGAGGCCGTACAGGGCGAAGATGCCGCCCTCGTTGTGGTTGTCGGCCTTCATGGCGATGAGCACGTACTTCACCGTGGTGATGAGCGTGATCGTCCAGATGAGAAGCGAGAGCGCGCCGAGGATGAGGTCGTCGCTGACGGTGGAGAGCCCGCCGTTGCCCTCGACGATGGCGCGCATCGTGTACATGGGGGAGGTGCCGATGTCGCCGTACACGACCCCGAGCGTGACGAGCACCATGCCCCAGCTGAAAGGAATGGCCCCGGACCTCGAGGCCTTGGCCGACGCCTTGCCGTCGGCTCGCTTAGCGATAGCCACCATTGCTCCTTCGAAGCGGCCGACGCCGATGCGTGCCGGCCTACCTAACAAGAACCAAAGAATTCTAGCATTTGGCGCCGGGAGGGAAGGGCTTCCCAAACATCCGTACATTCCGCCCATGACCTGCGGAAGTCTTGCGCATCTTGGGCACGCGTCCGGAATGCGTGAGGTTCGCGCTCGAGTACGGAGCGACCATGTGCAACCACGACCCGGAGAGCCCGAACCAGGCCATGGCCCTCGTGCGTTGCAACGGGACGATCTCGAGCATCGCGGTGTTCCCGCCCACGGCCACCTTCACCGTGCCAGCCCAGCTCTGAGGGCTGGGCGAGAACGACGTGACCATCCGGAACGGCTTCTGCCCGGGCGGCGCATGCCGCGTCGGGCGCCTCTCGCGTCACGCCCTGCGGACGATGAGGCAGCGGTGCACGTTCGGCGTGCGCGAGAAGTCCTCGCCGATGGTGCGCGGCGTGACGTCCTCCACCGCGACGCCTGCCTTCGCGAGCGCCGCCACATCCGGCTCGAATCCCCTCAGGTTGCTCTCGAACACGCACAGGCCGCCGTATGCGAGTAGCCGCGAGACGTCGATGAGCAGCTGCACGTGGTCGCGCTGCACGTCGAAGCTCCGCCTTCCCATGCCGGAGGAGTTGGAGAAGGTGGGCGGTGCGCAGAAGACGAGGTCCCAGCGGCGCCTGCCGTGGCGCGCCTCCGATGCCCAGCGGAGCACGTCGGCGCGCACGTACTCGTGCTCGGGCCCGGCGAAGCCGTTGGCGGCCATGTTGCGACGCGCCCAGTCCAGGTAGCGCTGCGAGAGGTCCACGGTCGTGGTGGAGCCGGCGCCGCCGTCGGCCGCATAGCAGGTGGCGGTGCCCGTGTAGGCGAAGAGGTTGAGGAAGGAGCGCGCCTGGTCGCCCCGCGGCTTGGCGAGCTCGCGGATCATGGCGCGGGTCTCGCGGTCGTCGAGGAAGATCCCCGTGTCGAGCCTTCGGCCGAGGTCCACCTCGAAGACGAGGCCGCCCTCGCCCACTCGCTCGGGCTCGGGGCGCGCCGAGGCCGCGTCGGAGTACTGCGAGCCGCCCCTGCTCCGCTCGCGCACGCGCAGGTGGACGTCGGCGGCAGAGCAGCCGAGCGCCGCGGGCACGATGGCGAGCACGTCGGCCAGGCGGGCTCGGGCAAGCGCGGGGTCGATCTCGCGCGGCGGGGCGTACTCTGCCACGACGGCCGCGGTGCGGGCATGGGCGCCCTCGAGGCCGTAGACGTCTATGGCCACCGCGTAGTCGGGCAGGTCCGCGTCGTAGACGCGGTAGCAGGAGACGCCCTCGCGCCGTGCCCACTTGGAGCGCAGCCTGAACGCCTTCGCGAGCCGGGCCGCGAACTGGTCGGAGGCGGGCGCGCCCACGAAGACGCGCCCCCTTGCGCCTGTCGGCGTGCGCACCTCCACGCTGGGCCGGGCGGGCAGGGGAGCGGAGGGCTCGAAGCGCGTGAGCTCCGCCGCATCACGGCCCACCTGCGTGGCGATGCTGGCCGCGGCATTCGTCCCCATCGCGCCTTCCGCGTCCCCCGGGGCCGCCAGGCACGCCACGCGCGCGGGCGCCTGCAGCTCGCGCGCGAGCGTGGCGAGGCGCGCGGTCGCCGCCACCTGGCGTGCCGGCGAGTCTGTGGGCGCCAGGAGTGAGGCCACGAGCACGCGGCAGCCGCCCACGCCCTCGGAGGCGGGCCTCAGCGAGGCGACGCCGGAGAGCCCCGCGGCGTCGAGCGCCCGCCGCGCGGCGGCCACGTCGTCCACGACGAGGTCGAGCACGGGCTCTCCTTCTGCCTTGCCGG
>CADBMC010000085.1 GCA_902795635.1 uncultured Coriobacteriaceae bacterium
CCCGGCCAGCGGCGGAAGAGCTCGGGGGTGCAGGCGTTCACGTTCGCGTCGGTCGTCTGGGCGGAGAGGAGCACCGCGATCAGCAGCTCGAAGGGGGAGCGGAACGAGAGGGCCGCCCCCACCCCCGGATAGCGCTCCTCCATGCGCCGGCATACCTCGCAGGCTCGCTCGCGTCTCTTGGCCTTCGACTCGCGTGGCATGTTCGTCTCCCGTCGTGTGCTCGTCGTGCCCAGCGTCCCGTGCGTCCCCCCGATGGTAGCGAACGCCGCTCCCGCGCGGCGCGCGCATGCGGCTCGTGGCGTTCGTGCGCGCATCCCGTCGCCGGCACGAATGCGATGCGCATGCGATGCGCGGCCGGTGCGCGGCCGGCGTGCGGCGACCGCGCACGGACGCCATGCGCCGGGTGAGCGGCGCTCGTCAACAATGGTCACCTGTCGGGATACACTCTTGATGCGCCCCGATGCCGGGCACCGGGGAACGCTCGGTCGCATGAGGAGGGGGAGCATGGACGAACCCACCTGCATCGTAACGTCGTCAGACGCCTATCTCATGGGGAAGGGCGCATGGCACCTGAGCTACGAGAAGCTCGGCGCCCACCCGTGCGTGCGAGGTGGCGTGCAAGGATGCCACTTCGCGGTGTGGGTGCCCGACGTGCGCTCCGTGAGCGTGGTCGGCGACTTCAACGGATGGTCGCGCGAGGCCGACCCCATGGCGTGCGGCGAGGCGAAAGACGTGTGGGAGTGCTTCGTGGCAGGCGCCGGCCAGGGCGACTGCTACAAGTACCTCATCGAGACGGAGGAGGGGGACCTCCTCTACAAGGCGGACCCGTACGCCTTCTGGGCGCAGCGCCCGCCGGAGACGGCATCGCGCATCTACGATCTCGGCGGCTACGAGTGGCACGACGCCGCCTGGATGCGCCAGCGCGACGCGCAGCCGCACATGAAGCGCCCGCTCAACATCTACGAGGTGCATCTGGGCAGCTGGCTGCGCCACGACGACGGGCTCACCGGCAACGGCGACGAGCCGGGCCCCGAGGAGGAGGGCGGCGGCTCCTACCTCACCTACGACGAGATGGCCGAGAGGCTCGTGCCCTACGTGAAGGACATGGGCTACTCCCACGTGGAGCTCATGCCCGTCTCGGAGTTCCCCTTCGACGGCTCCTGGGGCTACCAGCCCACCGGCTACTACGCGCCCACCTCGCGCTTCGGCGAGCCCAAGGGCCTCATGCGCCTGATCGATGCTTTCCACGAGCAGGGCATCGGCGTGATCCTGGATTGGGTGCCGGGCGGGTTCGCCTCCGACGACTTCGGGCTCGCGCGGCTCAACGGCCACAAGGTGTACGAGAAGGAGGTGCACCCCACCTGGGGGACGCTCAAGTTCGCCCTCGGCCGCGGCGAGGTGCGCAACTTCCTCATCTCCAACGCGCTCTACTGGCTCGGCACCTACCATGCCGACGGCCTGCGCGTGGACGGCGTGTCCTCGATTCTGTACCTCAACTTCGGGGTGGAGGACCCGAAGCTCAAGAAGTTCAACCGCAACGGGGGCGAGGAGGACTACGAGGCCGTCGAGTTCCTGCAGATGATGAACGAGGCCGTCTCCTCCAGCTACCCCTCGGCCATGACGATCGCCGAGGAGTCCACCGCCTGGCCGCTCGTCACCTACCCGCCCGAGGAGGGCGGCCTGGGCTTCCACTACAAGTGGGACCTGGGTTGGATGAACGACACGCTGCACTTCATGCAGACGGACTTCCCGTACAGGCCAGGCAACCACAAGCTGCTCACGTTCTCCATCATGTACGCGTTCAACGAGAACTTCGTGCTCCCGCTGAGCCACGACGAGGTGGTCCACGGCAAGTGCTCGCTCATACAGCGCATGCCGGGCGACTACTGGCGCCAGTTCGCCGGCCTCAGGAGCCTGGCGTGCTACCAGATGACGCACCCCGGCGCCAAGCTCAACTTCATGGGCAACGAGATCGCCCAGTTCATCGAGTGGCGCTACTACGAGTCCATCCAGTGGTTCATGCCCGAGCAGTTCGAGGCGCACCGGCGCCACCGCGACTTCATACGCGCCCTCAACCACTTCTACCTGGAGCAGCCGGCGCTCTGGCAGAGGGCCTACTCGCCCGATGGCTACGAGTGGATCGACGCCAACAACGCCTCGCAGTCGGTGCTGAGCTATGTGCGCCACGGCGACGACCCGGCCGATGACCTCGTGGTGGTCATGAACTTCGACGTCGCAGCCTATGAGCGCTTCCGCGTGGGGCTCCCGCGCGAGGGAACCTATGTCGAGGTCTTCAACTCCGATAGGCAGGAGTACGGTGGGTCTGGCATCTTGAACGAGGGCAGCCTGGCGAGCGAGCCCGTGCCTTGGAACGGCCGGGGCGACTCGGTGGAGCTGCGCCTGCCGGCCCTCGCGGGCGTCGTGCTCAAGCGCGTGGGGCCGTCGCCGGCGAGGCCGAAGGCGAGGCGCGAGGCCGCGAAGGCTCCTGCTCCTGCCAGGCCCTCCGGCAAGCCCGCCGCCAAGCCGCGGAGGGCAGATGCCGCCAAGGAGGCCGAGGCGGCGGCGTGCGCGTCGTCCCGAGGCTGACCGGACGCACTTACGGACCCTCCCGCGCGAGCCGCGGGAGGAGATGGGAGAGGGAGCCGCCGATGCGCGAGCTATTCAAGGACAAGCAGGACTTCATAGGCCAGTACCGCCGCATGTGCGAGTCGTCCACGGGCCATACCTTCGAGAGGTGCTCCTCGCAGGAGCGCTTCGCGGTGCTCGCCATGCTCATCGCGCAGAAGTCGCGCGAGGTGCAGGCCGAGAACAAGAAGTACGGCGTGGACAACGGCAAGAAGCGCGTCTACTACTTCTCCCTCGAGTTCCTCATCGGCCCGCTGCTGGAGGACTACCTCATCAACTTCGGGTGCCGCGACTTCGTGGCCGAGTGCCTGGAGGACATGGGCACCTCGCTCGACCTGCTCTGCTCGCAGGAGGCCGACCCCGGCCTCGGCAACGGCGGCCTCGGCAGGCTCGCCGCGTGCTTCCTGGACTCGATGGCGTCCTTGGGCATCCAGGGCTTCGGCAACGGCATGCGCTACCGCTTCGGCCTCTTCCGCCAGCAGATCGTGGACGGCCGGCAGGTCGAGGTGGCCGACAACTGGCTCGCGCACGGCTTCCCGTGGGAGGTCCGCCGCGACGACAAGGCCGTCACTGTGCGCTTCGGCGGCGACGTCGTGCGCCACCAGGAGGATGACGGAAGCTACTGGTTCGAGTGGGAGGGCGGCGAGCTCGTGAAGGCCGTCCCCTACGACGTGCCGGTCGTGGGCTACGGCGGCGAGACGGTGAACCTGCTGCGCCTGTGGAGCGCCGAGCCCGAGCGCCCCGACTTCGACCTGGACGCCTTCAACGACGGCGACTACGCGAAGGCCTTCAAGTACCGCACCGACGCCGAGGCCATAACCACGATCCTCTACCCCAACGACTCGGGCGAGCACGGCAGGCTGCTGAGGCTCAAGCAGGAGTACCTCTTCGTGGCGGCCGGCCTGCGCACCATCGTGGACAGCTACAAGGGCTCCTACGGCAGCAAGGCGTGGCGCCAGTTCCCCGAGCGCGTGGCCATCCACACCAACGACACGCACCCGGCCATGTGCGGCCCCGAGCTCATGCGCATCCTGGTGGACGAGGAGCGGCTCTCTTGGGACGCCGCGTGGGACATCGTCACCCGAACGCTCTCCTACACCAACCACACCGTTCTGCCCGAGGCGCTCGAGCGCTGGCCCATCAACACCTTCCGCCAGCTGCTGCCGCGCACCTACATGTACATCGACGAGATCAACCGCCGCTACCTGGCGTCGCTGCCGCAGGACGACCCGCACTGGCAGGAGCGCATGTCCAAGACGGCGATCCTGTGGGACGGCGAGGTGCGCATGGCGAACCTCTCCATCGTGTGCAGCCACTCCGTGAACGGCGTCTCGTCGCTCCACACCGAGATTCTCGAGAAGCAGGTGCTCAAGGACTTCTACGCGCTCACGCCCGAGAAGTTCAACAACAAGACGAACGGCATCTGCCACCGCAGGTTCCTCGCCGTGGCCAACCCCTACCTCACGCGGCTCATCATCTCGCGCATCGGCGAGGGCTGGGTGAGCGACGCCGACGAGCTCTCCAAGCTCGAGGCCTACGCGGACGACGACGCCTTCCTCGACGCCCTCGGCCAGGCCAAGCAGCGCGCCAAGCGGCGTCTCGCCACCTACGCCAAGCAGCAGTGCGGCGTCGCGCTGGATCCCGCGTCCGTCTTCGACGTGCAGGTGAAGCGCTTCCACGCCTACAAGCGCCAGCTGCTCAACGTGTTCAAGATCCTGGACGTGTACAACCGGATCCTGGAGGACCCGCACTTCGAGCCGCGTCCCACGACGTTCGTGTTCTCGGGCAAGGCGGCGCAGAGCTACTACTTCGCCAAGGAGGTCATACGCCTCATCAACGCGGTGGCCGACGTGGTGAACCGCGACCCGCGCGTCAACGGGCTCATCCGGGTGTGCTTCATCCCGAACTTCGCCATCTCCAACGCCCAGATCATCTATCCTGCGGCGGAGATATCCGAGCAGATCTCCACGGCGGGCAAGGAGGCCTCGGGCACCTCGAACATGAAGCTCATGATGAACGGCGCCATAACGCTCGGCACCTACGATGGCTCGAACATCGAGATCTCCCAGCTGGCGGGCGAGGAGAACATAAAGATCTTCGGGATGAGGGTCGAGGACGTGAACGCGCTGCGCGCGAGCGGCACGTATTGGGCGTGGAACGAGTACAACGCCGACCGCGAGCGCCTCGGCAGGGTGGTGGACGAGCTCACGGATGGGACCCTCGCCAGGCAGTCCGGCAACTTCGAGTCCATCCGCGACTCGCTCATGAACGACAACGACCCGGACTTCGTGCTGCGCGACTTCCGCAGCTACGTGGACGCGTGGGAGGAGCTCGAAGGGGAATACGGCGATGCGCGCAGGTGGAACAGGATGGCGCTCATGAACATCTGCCACTCGGGATACTTCTCGAGCGACCGCACCATCCGCGAGTACGCCGAGGACATATGGGGGATCCGCTGAGGCCGGGAGCCATACGGCGCCTGAGGCCAAGGCAGAGGACGACGAGAGGGGCACGGGGGAATGAGCAAGAGAGAATGCGTCGCGATGCTTCTCGCAGGCGGCCAGGGAAGCAGGCTGGGGGCACTCACCCAGCAGATCGCCAAGCCGGCAGTCTCGTTCGGCGGCAAGTACCGCATCATAGACTTCGCGCTGTCCAACTGCGCGAACTCGGGCATCGACACGGTGGGGGTGCTCACGCAGTACCGTCCCTACTTGCTGCACTCCTACATCGGGTCGGGCTCGGCGTGGAACCTCGACTCGTTGGACGGGGCCGTCTCCATCCTGCCGCCGTACGCCACGCAGACGGGCGGCGCCTGGTACGAGGGCACGGCCGACGCCGTGTACCAGAACATCGGCTACATCGAGGAGATGGACCCGAAGTACGTGCTGATCCTGTCGGGCGACCAGCTGTACCGCATGGACTACCACGAGATGCTCGAGACCCACAAGCGCCACGACGCCGACCTCACCGTGTCCGTCATGCCCGTGGCATGGGAGGAGGCCTCGCGCTTCGGCATCATCACGAAGGATGACGACGACCGCATCACCAAGTTCACCGAGAAGCCCTCGAAGCCCGACTCCAACCTGGCGTCCATGGGCATCTACATCTTCAACGCCGACCTGCTGGTGGAGACGCTGCGCGAGGACGCCAACGACAAGAACTCCGACCACGACTTCGGCAAGGACATCATCCCGGGCCTGCTCGCCGCGGGCAAGCGCCTGTACTGCCACGAGTTCAACGGCTTCTGGCGCGACGTCGGCACCATCTCGAGCTACCACGAGACGAGCATGGAGCTTCTGGGCGACAACCCGGCGTTCGACCTGTTCGACGACTCCGAGGGCCGCATCATGTCCAACCCCTCGACGCGGCCGCCCCACTACATAGGGCCCAACGGCAGCGTCGTGGACAGCCTCGTCTGCAACGGCAGCACCGTGCTGGGCACCGTCCGCCACTCCATCATCTCCACCGACGCCTACGTGGGCGCCCGTGCGACGGTCGAGGACTCCGTGCTCCTGCCGGGGGCATGCGTGAAGGAGGGTGCGCACGTGGCCCGCGCGATCCTGGGCGAGGGCGCCGTGGTCGAGGAGGGCGTCAACGTGGGCAGCGTGGACATGACGAAGGACACCGCCGTCATCGGCAACGGCGTCGTGGTCGGGAAGGGGGAGTAGCCATGGAGAACACGATGGGGATCATCACGGCGAACTACTCCGCGCTGAACCCGGGAGACCTCACGAAGGCGCGTCCCCTGGCGTCGCTTCCCTTCGCGGGACGCTTCCGCATGATCGACTTCCCGCTTTCCAACATGTCCAACGCGGGCATCCGCACGGTGGGGCTCATCATGCCCTCAAACTACCGCTCGCTCATCGACCACGTGGGCTCCGGCAAGCCCTGGATGCTCGACCGCAAGGGCGGCGGGCTGTTCGTGCTGCCCGGCTCCGCCTTCGGCACCTCGCGCACCGGCTCGCGCTTCCTGGTGCGCGACCTCGAGCAGAACCGCATCATCCTGCAGCGCGCCAAGGAGGACTACGTCATAGTCTCGGGCGCCAACTTCGTCTTCAACATGGACCTGGGCCTTCTGGAGAAGGCGTTCGAGGAGTCGGGCTGCGACGTCATGGTGCTCACCGCCGACGCCTACGACGACAACCCCGACGTCGTCTCGTTCGCCCTCGAGGGGGACAACGTGCGCGCCATCCACCACGGCGTCTCCTACGGGCAGGCGGCCTTCATGGACTGCTTCATGATTCGCCGCGAGCTGCTCCTGAAGATGCTCGACTGGTATGCGCAGGTGGACTACCTGGACCTCTTCGAGGCCATGGAGGGCGACTTCTCGCGTCTCGACGTGCGCGTCTATCGCTACGGGGACTACTGCGCGCCCATCTTCGGCACCAAGGGCTACTACCGCCACAATATGGAGCTGCTGAACACGGACGTGGCCGACCAGCTCTTCCCCGACGACCGCAGGATCCTCACCAAGCCGCACGACAACCCGCCCGCGTGCTACCGTCGCGGCGCGCGCGTGCGCAACGCCATCGTCTCGGGCGGCTGCCAGATATACGGCAACGTCTCCGGCTCCATCCTGGGCCGCGATGTCGTGGTGGAGCCCGGAGCCACCATCTCCAACTCGATCATCCTGCAGGGGTGCGTCATCGAGACGGGCGCACGCGTGGAGAACGCGGTGATCGACAGGGGCAACGTGATATCGGCCGGCACCGAGCTCCGCGGCTCCGCGGAGGACGTGCTGGTGCTGCCCAAGCCGTAGCGGCCAGGAGCCGGGCCGCAAGGCCGGCGCTACGATGGGCTTCGGGTGACGAGGGGCGGCCGGCTGGCCCGGCCGCCCCGAGCAGGAGGAGGATGCCATGTCTGGCAAGAGCAAGTCGAGGAAGCGGCAGGCACCGGGCGCACGCAGGGCATCTGCGCACAAGTCGGCGCCGAAGCCCATGCCGGCATCGGACCCGAAGCCCGTACCCGAATCCGAGCCGGAGCCCGTGGCAGCCGTCGAGCCTGCGCCGGAGCCCAAGGCCGTCGAGCTCGAACCCGCTCCGGCACCCGAGCCCGAGCCTGAGGCGGCTGCGCCCGAGCCTGAGTCCGAACCCAAGCCTGCACCAGAGCCCGAGCCCGAACCCGACCCGAAGCCTCCCCTGCGCGTGACGTTCGCCACCACCGAGGCCGTCCCGTTCGTGAAGACGGGAGGGCTCGGCGACGTCGCCGGCTCGCTCCCGATCGCGCTCGCAAAGGCGGGCGTGAAGGTGTCCGTGATCCTTCCCAAGTACTCCTTCATCCCCGGCGAGTGGCTGGGCAAGATGGAGCACGTCTGCGAGTTCTACGTGCCGCTCGCCTGGCGCAACGAGTACTGCGGCATCGAGCACCTCGAGCGCGAGGGCGTGGACTTCTACTTCGTGGACAACGAGCGTTACTTCAAGCGCGACGCCGCCTACGGCTACTTCGACGACGGGGAGCGCTTCGCGTTCTTCTCGAAGGCCGTGCTCGAGGCCATGGAGCACGTGGACGGCCTCGTGTGCGACGTGCTGCACTGCAACGACTGGCAGACGGCCCTGGCGCCCGTGTTCCTGCGGGAGTTCTACCGCGGCGACGCGCGCTTCGACAACGTGCGCACCGTCTTCACGGTCCACAACGTGCGCTTCCAGGGGCAGTACTCCGACGAGCTCCTGGGGGACCTGCTCGGCCTCAGCGGCGTTCCCGCGGCTGCCAGCCAGCTGCGCATGGACTCCAGCTCGATCGACTTCATGAAGGGCGCGCTGTGCTACTCCGACGCGCTCACCACGGTGAGCCCCTCGTATGCCGAGGAGCTCAAGATGCCCTACTACGGCGAGGGCCTCGACTCGATCTTCCGCGACCGCGCGAGCGTGCTCTCCGGCGTCCTCAACGGCATCGACACGAAGGAGTGGGACCCCTCGGCGGACCCCCTGATCCCTGCGCACTACGACGCGGGCGACATGGCCGGCAAGCACGAGTGCAAGCGCGCGCTGCAGGAGGAGCTCGGCATCGACGTGGACGATGGCACCGCCATCATCGGCTTCGTGGGCAGGCTCACGAGCCAGAAGGGCCTCGACCTCATCCAGTACGGCCTTGACCAGCTCATCGGCGGCGGGTACGAGTTCGTCGTCCTGGGCACGGGCGACCGCAACTACGAGGACTCGATGCGCTACTTCGACTACGCCTATCACGGCCGCATGCGCGCCTGCATCACCTTCGACAACGCGCTCGCGCATCGCATCTACGCCGGCGCGGACCTGCTCCTCATGCCCTCGCAGTTCGAGCCGTGCGGCCTGTCGCAGATGATCGCCATGCGCTACGGCACGCTTCCCGTGGTGCGCGAGACGGGCGGCCTGCGCGACTCGGTCGTCCCCTACAACCGCTTCACGGGCGAGGGGACGGGCTTCTCGTTCGCGAACTTCAACGCCGACGAGATGGTCGATGCGCTGTGGCGCGCCGGCGAGGTGTACGAGGGCCACCACGACGTGTGGGAGCGCCTGCAGCGCCAGGCGATGGAGCAGGACTTCTCCTGGGACCGCTCCGCCCAGCGCTACCTCGAGATATATCGCGGCCTTCACCCGGAGCTCGCCTGAGGGCCCCCGATGCGGCGGGGCCTGGTTGCCGGCAGGCGGCCAGGCCCCGCATGCCTGGGCAGCGCGGCGCCCGGGCGAGGAAAGGTCTGGTGACACATGAGATTCGTCCATAACACCAGAAGCCTCGAATACCGCGATCCCTTCGGTGCCGTCCCCGTGGGCGGCACCGTCCGGTTGGCGGCAGACGTCTTGGACGGGCCGGTGGCCTCCGTGACGCTGAGGCTCTGGTCCGACACGCGTGGCGAGCGCCTGGTGGAGATGGCGCCCGCGGGGGACGCGTGCGTGGAGGGCGGCGTGCGCTACGTCGCGACGATCGAGGCGGACGAGCCCGAGCTGCTCTGGTACCACTTCCGCATCGCCTTCGCGGACGGCGGGATGGCCTGGTACGGCGCCTGCCAGGGGCGCGAGGGCGGGGAGGGCGCGATCTACGGGGGCGAGCCGCCCTCGTTCCAGCTCACCGTGTACCGACCGCGCGCAACGCGCCCGGACTGGTACACGGGCGGGCTCGTGTACCAGATATTCCCCGATCGCTTCCGTCGCGGCGAAGGCTGGCAGGAGCGCGTCCACGCGGCGCTCGGCTCGCCGCGCAAGGGGCCGGGACGCGCGCTCGTGGAGGACTGGGACACCCAGCCGAGCTACGCGCGCAACCCGGACGGCTCCATCGCGCGGTGGGACTTCTGGGGCGGCACGCTCTCGGGCGTGCGCGAGAAGCTGCCCTACCTGCGCGACCTGGGCGTGACGGCGATCTACCTCAACCCCATCTTCGAGGCGGCGAGCAACCACCGCTACGACACAGGCGACTACCTGCGCGTCGACCCGATGCTGGGGGACGACGAGGAGCTCGGGCGGCTGTGCGATGAGGCCGCCGGCATGGGGATCTCCGTGATCCTGGACGGGGTCTTCAACCACACCGGCTCGGACTCGCTCTACTTCAACCGCTACGGCAACTACCCCGGCCTGGGCGCCTACCAGAGCGAGGACTCTCCCTATAGGCCCTGGTATACGTTCCACGAGGACGGCACCTACGACTGCTGGTGGGGCGTGGACGACCTCCCTGCCACCAACGACGCCGAGCCTGGCTTCAGGGGCCTCATCTGCGGGGAGCCGGACGGCGTGGTGCGCCGCTGGCTCCGTGCCGGGGCGCGCGGCTGGCGCCTGGACGTGGCCGACGAGCTCTCGGAGGGCTTCCTGGAAGACATCCATGCCGCAGCCACGCAGACCCGTCCCGACGCGCTCGTGCTCGGCGAGGTGTGGGAGGACGCCTCCAACAAGATCTCCTACGGCAAGCTGCGCCACTACCTGCTCGGCGACGAGCTGGACGGCGCGATGAACTATCCCCTGCGCGATTCCCTCCTGCCCTACGTGATGGGCGAGCTGGGCGCGCCGGAGCTGGCGGAGACGCTCGAGGGGCTGCACGAGAACTACCCCCACGACGCCTTCTACTCATCCCTCAACCTGCTGGGAAGCCACGACCGCATGCGTCTGCTCACCTACCTGGGCGGCGCCCCCGACCCCGCTCGGATGGGCGACGGGCAGCGCGCGGCCTTCCGGCTGGACGACTCTGCGCGCGGCCTGGGCAAGGCGCGCCTGTGGCTCGCGACCCTGGTTCAGATGACGATGCCGGGCGTCCCCAGCGTCTACTATGGCGACGAGGCCGGCATGGAGGGCTATGCCGACCCCTACAACCGCGGGCCCTATCCGTGGGGCCACGAGGACCCGGACACCATGGCCATTTACCGCAACGCCATCGGGCTCAGGCGCTCGCTGCCCCACTTCGTTGACGGCGGCTTCCGCGCCGTGAGCTCGGGCGATGACGTGTTCGGGCTCGTTCGCCCGGCGGCAGATGAGGGCGAGCGCGCCGTGGCCGACACGGTGGCCGTGCTCGTGAACCGCTCCTTCGAGCCGCGCGAGGCAACGGTGGACCTCGGGCCCTGCCCGGACGCGGGCGCAGGTGGCGAGCAGGGCGCGGAGGCCACGGTGGTGCGCGAGGTGGTGAGCGGCGAGGCCGTGGGGCTCGAGGGCACCGTGGCGCACGTGGCGCTCACCCCCATGGGATCGGCGGTGGTGGTGAGGCGCCCGGCCCACGAGCTGGACCTTCCCATGGGGCCCGGCGTGGGCGTGCTGGCGCATGTGACCTCGCTTCCCGACGTGGGGCGCCCCGGCCGCCCGGGCACCCTGGGTGCGCCCGCCCATGCGTTCGTGGACATGCTCGAGCGTGCCGGCGTGCGCTACTGGCAGGTGCTCCCCCTGAACCCGTGCGACCAGTATGGAAGCCCCTACGCGGGCCTTTCCGCCTTCGCGGGCAACGTGGGGCTCGTCGACGGCGCGGACACACTGGACGAGCTCGTGGCGGAGGCGGACGTAGAGGCCAACGCGGCGCAGTACCGCGACTTCTGCAAGCGCGAGGGCGAATGGCTGCGCCCGTACGCGGCGTTCCGCGCGATCAAGGACCTGCTCGGCCCCGGCCCCTGGCAGGAGTGGCCCGAGAGGTGGCGCGATTTCTCTCCGGAGGTGCTCGCCGACCCTGAGCTGCAGGAGGGCATGTGGCGACGCATGGCCGCCCAGTTCGCCTTCGAGCGCGCCTGGCAGGACACGCGCGCCTACGCGAACGAGCACGGCGTGCGGATCATAGGCGACATGCCCATGTACGTCTCGGCGGACTCCGCGGACGTGTGGGCGCATCGCGAGCTCTTCGAGCTGGACGAGGCGGGCAACCCCGCGCGGGTGGCCGGCATGCCGCCCGACCGCTTCTCGAAGGACGGGCAGTCGTGGGGCAACCCCACCTACCGTTGGGACGTGATGGGCGAGCAGGGATATGCCTGGTGGGTGGCGCGCTTCCGCCGGGCCATGGCCATGTACGACCACGTGCGGCTCGACCACTTCCTGGGGTTCGCGAACTTCTTCTCGCTCCCCGCAGGCGAGGGCGCGGCCAAGGGAGGCTGGCGCTTCGGGCCGGGTCGCGCGCTCTTCGAGGCGGCCCACGATGCCCTGGGCGACCTGCCGTTTCTGGCGGAGGACCTCGGCGTTATTACCCCTGCGGTGCGCATGCTGGTGGAGACGTGCGGCTTTCCCGGCATGGACGTGGCGCAGTTCTGCGACTACGACGTGCGAGGCGGCTACCGGCCCGTTCCGGGCAAGGTGGCCTATGCCTCCACGCACGACACCTCCACGCTCGTGGGCTGGTGCGCGTCCACGTTCGGCGAGGACGGAGCGCCCGAGCTCGCCCGTCAGATCATGGACGACATGGCGGGAAGCGGCTCGGACGTCCTCATGGTGTCGCTCCAGGACGCGATGCTTCTGGGCGACGACTCCCGCATGAACGTGCCGGGCACCACGGACCGCAACTGGAAGTGGCAGGCGGACGAGGCGCTCATGCCCGGAGCGGAGGAGCTGCTGCGCGAGCTCGTGGAGAGGC
>CADBMC010000086.1 GCA_902795635.1 uncultured Coriobacteriaceae bacterium
GCCTCATCATCCACAACGGCGAGATCAACACGCTGCGCGGCAACGTCAACTGGATCCGCGCGCGCGAGCCGAACCTGTACTCGCCCGTCCTCGGCCACGACCTGGAGAAGGTCGTGCCCATCATCAACCGCGAGGGCTCCGACTCCGCGATCCTGGACAACGTGCTCGAGTTCCTGCTCATGAACGGCAAGCCGCTCGCGCGTGCCGTCACGATGCTGCTTCCCGAGCCGTGGGACCACAACCCGCAGCTCTCCGACAAGCGCCGCGCCTTCGACGCCTACCAGTCCATGCTCATGGAGCCCTGGGACGGTCCCGCCGCCATCGCGTTCTCCGACGGCCGCGGAATGGGTGCCGCGCTCGACCGCAACGGGCTGCGCCCCGCGCGCTACTACGTGACGCGCGACGACCGCTTCATCCTCTCGAGCGAGGTCGGCACCATCGACGTCGAGCCCGAGAACCTGCTGCAGACCGGCTGCCTCGGACCGGGCGAGATGCTCTTCGTGGACCAGGAGCAGGGCAGGGTCATCTGGAACGACGAGCTTCGCGATGCCTACGCGGCGCAGAAGCCCTTCCACGACTGGCTCGACGCCGAGACCCTGGACGTCTCCGACCTGGCAGAGCCCGCGACGCCTGCCGACGAGCCGGACGATGCCGAGCCGCTCGTGCGGCGGCTCGCCGAGAAGGGCTGCCACTACGACGACGTGGACGAGGTCGTGCGCCCCATGGCCGAGAGCGGCAACCCGCCCATCGCCTCGATGGGCCAGGACATCCCGCTCGCGGTGCTCTCCAAGCGCGTGCGCCCGCTCTATGACTACTTCAACGAGCTCTTCGCCCAGGTGACGAACCCGCCCATCGACGCCTTGCGCGAGCACCTCGTGACGAGCCAGGTGCTCTATCTGGGCAACCACGGCAACCTGCTCGAGGACGCGCGCGACACCTGCCGGCTCATCCGTCTCCAGGGGCCCGTGCTCTCCCGCGACGCCTTCGCGAGGATCCTCGCGGTGGACCGCACCGCCTTCCATGCGCGCCGCGTCTTCGCCACCTACAGGCGCGACGGCCGCGCGGGCTCGCTCGCGCAGGCGCTCGACCGGCTCGACAAGGAGGTCGAGGCCGCCGTCGACGAGGGCGTGAACATCATCGTCATCTCCGACCGCGCGCATCCCGGCGAGGTCTCCATCCCGAGCCTCCTGGCGCTGGGGTCGGTCCACAACCACCTCATGAGGGTCGGCAAGCGCATGCGCGCCGACATCGTGGTGGAGACGGGCGACGCCGTCTCGCCGCACGACTTCGCCTGCCTCGTGGGCTACTCGGCCTCCGGCATCTTCCCCTACCTTGCCTACGACACGGTGGACGAGATGTCGCGCAGGGGCGCCATCGCCGTGGGCGAGCGGGAGGCCGAGGCCAACTTCGCGCAGGCCGTGGAGGCCGGCATCATCTCCATCATGAGCAAGATGGGCATCTCCACGATGCAGGGCTACCATTCCGCGCAGATCTTCGAGGTGGTGGGGCTTTCGAGCGAGGTCGTGGAGAGGTGCTTCGCCGGCACCACGAGCCGCGTCGAGGGCCTGGGCTTTAAGGAGATCGAGGCAGAGCTCGACCGGCGCTACGACGAGGCCGAGGCGCTCCGCCTGAGCCCGAGCCCCTCGCAGCTGCCGAGCGCGGGCATCACGAAGTGGCGACCGCAGGGCGGCGAGGAGCACCTCGTCTCCCCGGAGGCCATCTACTGGCTGCAGCGCGCCGTCCGCGAGGACGACTACGAGCTGTTCCGCAACTACTCGGCCGCCGTGCACGTGCCCGGCCGCGCCGTCGTGCTGCGCGACCTGCTCGAGCTCGTGCCGCTTCCCTCCGGCCCCGTGCCCATAGACGAGGTGGAGAGCGCCGCCTCCATCGTCAAGCGCTTCAACACCGGCGCCATGAGCTTCGGGGCCGTCTCCGAGGAGGCTCACGAGTGCATCGCCATCGCCATGAACCGCCTCGGCGGGCGCTCCAACACCGGCGAGGGCGGCGAGAACCCCAAACGCGAGACGCCGCTTCCCAACGGCGACTCCACCAACTCCGCCATCAAGCAGGTGGCCTCGGGCCGCTTCGGCGTGACGAGCCGCTACCTCGTGAGCGGCCGCGAGATCCAGATCAAGATGGCCCAGGGCGCCAAGCCCGGCGAGGGCGGGCACCTGCCCGGCCGCAAGGTGTGGCCGTGGGTCGCCGAGATCCGCAACTCCACGCCGGGCGTGGGGCTCATCTCGCCGCCGCCCCACCACGACATCTACTCCATCGAGGACCTCGCCGAGCTCATCTTCGACCTGCGCAACGCGAACCCCGACGCGCGCATCAGCGTGAAGCTCGTCGCCGAGGCGGGCGTGGGCACGATCGCGACGGGCGTCGCCAAGGGCGGCGCGGGCAAGATCCTGATCTCCGGGCACAACGGCGGCACGGGTGCCGCGCCACGCGACTCCATCTACCATGCGGGCCTTCCGCTCGAGCTCGGCCTCGCCGAGACGCAGCAGACGCTCCTGCGCAACGGCCTGCGCTCGCGCGTGGTGCTCGAGGCCGACGGCAAGCTCATGGACGGCCGCGACGTGGCCGTGGCGGCGCTTCTGGGCGCCGAGGAGTTCGGCTTCGGCACCATGGCCCTCGTCTCGCTCGGCTGCCTCATGCAGCGCGACTGCCAGCAGGACACCTGCCCGGTGGGCGTCTGCACGCAGAACGAGTGCCTGCGCAAGCGCTTCACCGGCAAGCCAGAGCACCTCATGAACTTCATGCTCTTCGTGGCCGAGGAGCTGCGCGAGGAGATGGCACGCCTGGGCTTCCGCACCGTTGAGGAGATGGTGGGCCACACCGAGTGCCTGCGCCAGCGCGAGGTCCCCGGTCTCGCCAAGGCCAACACGCTCGACCTCTCGCCCTTGCTGGAGAGCGCCGAGCCGGCCTACGGGGCGAGCATCCCGGGCGCGGACGTGGCGCACTACCTGCCGTCGATGGCCTTCGACTTCGGGCTCGAGTCCACGCTGGACTCCACCCTGTTCATCCCGCTCACCGCGGGCGCCCGCGAGCACCTCGTGCCGTGCCGCTTCCATGTGGACATCGACAACGTGAACCGCTGCGTGGGCACCATGCTGGGCGCTGCGGTGACCAAGGCACACCCCGAGGGGCTTCCCGAGGGCATGATCGAGATCGACTGCGAGGGCTCGGGCGGCCAGAGCTTCGGCGCGTTCCTGCCGTCGGGCATCACCCTGAACATCGAGGGCGACGCGAACGACTACTTCGGCAAGGGCCTCTCCGGAGGCGTCCTGTCCGTGCGCCCGCCTGCGGCCTCCAGCTACAAGTTCGACGAGAACGTCTCGGTGGGCAACGTCGCCTTCTACGGCGCCACGTCGGGCAGGGGCTTCGTGAACGGCCTCGCCGGCCAGCGCTTCGGCGTGAGGAACTCCGGCGCCACCATCGTCTGCGAGGGCGTGGGCAACCACGGCTGCGAGTACATGACCGGCGGCGTCGCGCTGATCCTGGGCGAGGTGGGCCAGAACTTCGCGGCGGGCATGAGCGGCGGCGTGGCCTACGTCTACGATGAGTTCGGCACGCTTGACGCGCGCACCAACAAGGGGCTCGTGGAGCTCATGGAGCCGGACGATGACGACATCGCCCTCATCCGCAGCCTCATCGAGGAGCATGTGGCCCGCACGCAGAGCCCGCGCGGCATCAAGCTGCTCTACCGCTTCGATGACGTCAAGGGCAGGTTCGTCAAGGTGATTCCGCACGAGTACCGCGAGATCCTCGAGGCCGTGAGGCGCGAGGAGTCCGCTGGGGCGACCCACGAGCAGGCCATCGAGCTTGCGTTCGAGGCCGCGAGGAAGGGGGAGTAGATGGGCAAGCCTGGTGCGTTCCTCGAGGTGGGACGCAAGGAGCACGGGGTCAGGCCGCCTGAGCAGTCCCTGCGCGACTTCGACGACCTCACGCTGCCCCTCACGCTGGACGAGCAGCGCCAGCAGGCGAGCCGTTGCATGATGTGCGGCGTCGCCTTCTGCCAGACGGGCATATCGTTCGGCCGCGCGCGCGTGAGCGGCTGCCCGCTGCACAACCTCATCCCGGAGTTCAACGACCTCGTCTACCGCGGGCTCTGGCAGGACGCCTACGAGCGCCTGACGCTCACGAACCCGTTCCCGGAGTTCACCGGCCGCGTGTGCCCGGCGCTCTGCGAGGCCGCGTGCAACCTGGGGCTCCACGACGAGCCCACCTCCATCCGAGACGACGAGC
>CADBMC010000087.1 GCA_902795635.1 uncultured Coriobacteriaceae bacterium
GCCCATCCAGTAGCGCTGCAGGCCGCTGCCGAAGGCAGAGGTGACGAGCCACGTGGACACGGAGAGCCTGCCGTCGTTGTCGGCGTAGTACAGCGAGCCGTCGGACGCCTTGCAGGCGCCGCGGGCGACATAGCCGTTCGTGGTCGTGTAGTGCGACCAGCCGTCGGCCGAGTAGCCCGGCACGCAGCCGTGCCTGTCGGCGTCGACCCAGTAGCGCTGGAGCCCCTGGCCGTAGCTGCCGACGACCCAGCCCGGACCTGCGAGCCTGCCGTCGTTGTCGGCAACGTAGACGGTGCCGTCCGATGCCTTGTACGCCCCACGAGCGACGTAGCCGGCAGGCGTGGTGTAGTGGGCCCAGCCGTCCTCGGAGTATCCCGGAACGCAGCCGTGCTTGTCGGCGTCGACCCAGTAGCGCTGGAGCCCTTGGCCGTAGCTCCCGACCGCCCAGCCGGGACCGGCCAGCTTACCGTCGTTGTCGGCAACGTAGACCGTGCCGTCGGATGCGACGTAGATTCCGCGGACGACGTAGCCGGCAGGCGTCGCGTATGCGTAGTAGCCGGCCCCCTCGTCCGGGGTGACGAGACGGTCCTTGGACATGTCGTCGCCCACGAACCAATAGCGCTGGAGACCCTGGCCGTAGGCAGCCGAGACAACCCAGCGGCCCTGCGCGATGGCTGGCGCATCTGCGACGGAGCCGTCGTCGGAGGCAGCGCCGTCGTTCGTGACGGCTTGTGGCTTGGAGGCAGCCTGCGAGGAGTCGCCGGCAGAGGAGCCATCGCTGGCAGGAGCCTCCTCCTTCGCGGAGCCATCGCTGCCTTCCTGCGTGGCCGTTCCCGATTGGCCTGCTTGGTCCGCCTGTCCTTCGGTTCCCTCGGCCTCGTTTCCATCGGCTGAGCCCATGACGAGCTCGACTTGGCCTTCCTGCTCGACCGACGCCGTCTCCGCGACGACGCTCGTGGCAGGCTCGTCCTGCGCGAGGATGGCCCCCGCCTCATCGGCGAATGCAGGGGCTGGGGCAGCAAGAAGCGCTGCCCCGAGCAGAACCGCGATCACACGTAGCTCGAATCGATGCATGGACGTCCTCCCCGTCGACGCGCTGCATGTCTTGGCTGTCCCAACGACCCCGACGATGCACTGGCTCGCCCCGCGCAAGACCCTACTTGCCGAGGATCTGCTTCACGTCGAGGGCGATCATGTACTCCTCGTCGGTCGGCACCACGAGCACGCGAATCTTCGAATCGGGCGCGGAGATGTCGCGGACGTCGTCGGAGCGGACGGCGTTCTTCTCCGGGTCGATCGCAAGGCCCATCCAGGCAAGCTTCTCGGCGATCTTCGCGCGCATCGTCGCGGAGTTCTCGCCGATGCCGGCAGAGAACGCGAGCGTGTCGATGCCCTCGAGCGCCTGGCACATCTCCATGACGAGCTGGGCGGTGCGATAGGCGAACATGTCGAGCGCGAGCTGGCAGTTCTCGTCGCCGTCGTCGGCCGCCTGCTCGATGTCGCGCGAGTCGCTCGAGAGCCCCGAGAGGGCGAGCATGCCCGACTGCTTGTTCATCATCGTGTCGACCTCGTCGACGGTGTAGCCGCCCTCACGCTGCAGGTAGCAGACGGTGGCCGGGTCGATGCTGCCGCAGCGGGTGCCCATGATCAGGCCGTCGAGCGGCGTGAGGCCCATGGTGGTGTCCATGTCGCGGCCGTCCTGGATGGCGCACAGCGAGGCGCCCGAGCCCAGGTGGCACGAGACGAGCTTGTGGATGTCTCCCTTGAGGAACTCGTTGGAGGCGCGCCAGATGTAGCGATGGCTCGTGCCGTGCGCGCCGTACTTGCGGATCTTCAGCTTGTCCACGACGTCACGCGGCAGCGCGTAGCGCCAGGCGCGCTCGGGGATCATCGAGTGGAACGCCGTGTCAGGGACGATGACGCCCATGACGTCGGGCATCCGCTGCAGGCAGTACTCGATGACATCGGCCTCGCCGTAGTTGTGGAGCGGCGCGAGCGGCGCGACCTCACGGACCCAGCCGATGCTCTCCTCGGTGACGGGCACGGACTCGGTGATGAGCCAGCCGCCCTGGACCACGCGGTGGCCGATGCCGTCGATGGGCACGTCGAGGTCGGTGAGGATGTCAAGCACGTGCTCGGCCGCGACCTTGTGGTTCGGGAGCTCGACGACGGTACGATGCTTCTCGCCGCCCATCTCCTCATGGCCGATGAACGACCCGTCGATGCCGATGCGCTCGCAGTTGCCCTTCGCATATACCTCGCGGGTCTCCACGTTGAGCAGCTGGTACTTGAGCGACGAGCTGCCGGCGTTAATGACGAGAACGTTCATGCGACCTCCCTAACCCCGTGGCCCGAGCCACGGAAGATACGCGAATCCGGTGCGCGGCAATGGTAGCGCAGACGGCAGGAACGATGCCATGCGAACCGGCCCCCGAAACAAAGCGGACGCCGGAGCGGATGCTAGACCAGGCCCTCCCCGAGGTCCCTGCCACCGAGCACGTGCATGTGCAGGTGATGGACCGTCTGGCCTGCGGCATCGCCGGTATTCATGATCACGCGGAACCCGCTCTCGGCGATGCCCTCCTTCTCGGCGATGACCTTCACGGCATCCGCCATGGCCTTGAGGACCTCGGCGGGCACGTCGTCGATGATGTTCTCGTAGTGCCTCTTGGGCACCACGAGCACGTGCACAGGGGCCTGCGGGTTCATGTCCTTGAACGCCACGACCAGGTCGTCCTCGTACACGAGCTCCGTGCCAAGCTCCCCGTTGGCGATCTTGCAGAAGATGCAGTCCTCGGCCATGGGTCCACCTCCCTGCCGCCAGAAGGCGGCGTCGTATCCGCTATTCGTCCATGAACTCGGTCGCAGGTGCCGACTTGGTGTCCGGCGCCTCCTGGTCGTCGTCCACCTCGCCCAGGAGCACCTGGACCTTCTGCTCCGCATCCGCAAGACGCTCGCGAAGGCTCTTGAGCAGCTCCACGCCCCTGTTATAGCGCTCGAGCGCGACCTCGAGCTCGAGGTCGCCCACCTCGAGCGAGCGGACGATCTGCTCAAGCTCGATGGAGGCCTGGGCGAACGAGAGCTGGTCCACGGGCTTGCGCTCCGTCGTCTCCTCAGCAGCCATGCTTCTCCTTTCCCGTGGCGCCATCCCCGACGCCATCTGTGTCCTTGCCATGGTCGTTGCCCGCCGCGCCCGACGAGGGCTCGGCAGTGCCGTCCTGCGATTCCGGCTCCTTCTCCGTGCCTGTCACCGTCGCGGCGACCCTGCCGCTTGCCAGCCGCACCGAGATGCCTTGGCCCGGCGCGAGGGCGCCGGCATCCGTCACCACATGCCCGGCGTCGGTCGTGACGATGGCATAGCCCCTGCCGAGCACGTTGAGCGGCGAGAGCGCCCGCAGCGTCTTGCCGAGCGACTCCGCCTCGCTGCGATAGGGACGCACGAGCCTCGTGCCCACGGATGCGAGCCGCCTGGCGTCGCCGTCGAGGCGCCGCCTATGCCTGGCCACGGCCATGGGAAGCGCGTCGTAGAGGCGCTGTTCGGTCATGCGGAGCTCGTTCACGTGGTCGTCGATTATTGACGTGGGGTCGGTGAGGAAGCGGTTGCGGGCAAGCGCCTCCACCGCCTCGCGCCTCCGGGCGATGAGCGACTCCATGGCCCTCAGGGCGCGCGCCTGCCGGGCGTCGAGGTCGCCTCCCGCCTTGGCGAGCGTCTTGGCCATGACGTCCTCGAGCCTATGCGCGCGGGCGTTCATGAGGCTCGTCACCTCGTCGATCGCCGGGGCGACCGACTCCGCGGCGGCCGTGGGCGTCGAGCAGCGCCTCGAGGAGACCATGTCGCAGATCGTCGTGTCCGGCTCGTGCCCGATGCCCGTGACCACGGGCACGGGGCTCGCCGCCACGGCGCGCGCCAGGGCCTCGTCGTTGAACGCCATGAGGTCCTCGTAGGACCCGCCGCCCCTCACGAGCAGGATGCAGTCCGGGCGTGCGCCCTCGGCGACCTCAAGCGCCCGGATGATGGTCTGGGGCGCCTGCGGGCCCTGCACGGAGCAGTTGCACACCAAGAGCTCCACCAGCGGGTTCCTGCGGCTCAACGTCCGCTTGACGTCGTCGAGCACGCTGCCCGAGAGCGAGGTGCACACGGCGACCCGCTCGCAGAAGGCGGGCACCCGCCTCTTGCGGCTCGGGTCCATGAGCCCCTCGGCCTCGAGCCTGCGGGCGAGCGCCGCCACCTGCTGGCGGAGGAGCCCCTCGCCCGAGACCTCCGCCTTCCGGGCGATGAAGCTTAGCTTGCCGCTCTTCTTGTAGATGTCGAAGCTCCCCGTGAGGGTCACCTCGAGCCCGTCGCGAAGCGAGCGCACGACCTCGGGGTCCCAGCTCGAGAGCACCTGCCGCCACACGGCCACGTCCATGGACGAGAGATCGTCCTTCAGCTGGAAGTAGAGGTGCCCCGAGGAGCGGTTGGGGCCACGGTAGCCGGAGATCTCGCCCCTCACGACCAGCCTCGGGATGGATCGGATGGTGGCGTTCGCGAGGCCCACGGCATCGCTCACGGAGATGACGGGCGCATCGCCCATGGAGCCGGCCACTAGTCCCTCGACCTCCCGACGAGCCACAGCAGCTGCAGGATGGAGGTGAGGGCAGCGGCGACATAGGTGAGCGCGGCCGCCGTCAGGACCGAGCGTGCGCCGTCGACTGCCTCCTCGTCCAGGCCGCTCCCCCTCACGTAGGCCACGGCGCGACGCGACGCGTCGAACTCAACCGGAAGCGTGACCAGCTGGAACAGGACGGAGAAGGCGAACAGGAAGATGGCGATGCGCACGAGGCCCACGGCGTTAGCGAACACGCCGAGGAAGAAGACGACCATCCACGCCTGCGACGCGAAGTTGACGACGGGGACGAGCGCCGTCCTCACGCGCATGGGGACGTAGCCCCTCGCGCGCTGCACCGCATGCCCCGCCTCGTGGCACGCCACCGCGACCGACGCGACGGAGCCGCCGTGCACGTTCTCGCTTGAGAGATGCAGCTTGTTGTCGCGAGGGTCGTAGAAGTCGGTGAGCCTGCCGCCCACCGAGGCTATGCCGACCTCCGATGCGCCCTCGGAATCCAGCATGCGACGGGCGACCTCGGCGCCCGTCTCGCCCGTGGAGGTGGGCACGGCGCTCCACTCATTGTAGGTGTGGTTGATGTATGCCTGCGTTATGACGCCCAATAGGGTGGAGACGATCACGAGCAGCAGATAGCCCGAGTCGTATCCGAATCCGTAGTAATACATGGCTTCCTCCCAGCCAGAGCCTGTCGAGGGGGTCCTTCCCATCCATTGTGCCCAAGGGTCGGACAACAATCACGTCGCGCGCCCGCATAGGTTCGCTTGAGGAACGAGGCCCTAGAGCATCTCCACCTTGCCGTCCTTGACGGTGAGGCCGATCCTTCCCGCCAGAAGCTCCCCGAGGAGGTCGCCCACGAGACCCTTGCGCCATCCTTCGCGCAGCCTGCAGCCAGGGTCGCCCGCGAGGAGCGACACGAGGTCGTCGTGCGTAGCCACGATCGAGGAGGCGATCCCCTCCCGCTCCGAGACGATGCGCACGAGCGCGCTCATGAGGTCCACGACCCCGCCTTGGTCGGCAGGCAGCGGAGACCTGCGGCGCGGGCGCGCCACGGAGTCGGCCGGCGAGCCGACGCCGACGCGCACCGCCTCGACGACCTCGCGCGCGTCCCCCTCGCCCAGCTGCTCGGTCCCGCGGATCCTCCTGAGCGCCTCGACGCTCTTCGGCGCGCGCTTCGCCACCTCGACGACCACCTCGTCGCGCATCACGAACTTGCGGACGAGGTCGCGCTCGGCGGCCTTGGCCTCGCGCCATGCCGCGACCTCGCGGCATATGGCGAGCTGGCGCCTCGTGAGGCTCGCGACGTGCTTGAGCTTGAGGTAGGCAGCCCGGGGGTCGTGGCCGAAGTTGGCGGGGTCGCAGCAGGCATCCATCTCCGGCAGCGCCCAGGAGACCCTCCCCCTCTCCTCGAGCCCCTGCATGAGCGAGCGGTACACGGCAGGCAGGTAGCGCACGTCGTCCTCGGCATAGCTGAGCTGCCGGGCGTCCAGGGGCCGCTTCGACCAGTCCGTGAGCGACTCCGCCTTGCCCAGGCTCACGCCGCAGACCGACTCCACGAGTGGGCCGTAGCCGATCTGCATGCGATGGCCCAGGAACGCCGCGGCGATCTGCGTGTCGAAGATGGGCCGGGGGATGACGCCCAGCTCGTGCTCGAGCACCTCGAGGTCCTGCGAGCACGAATGGAATACCTTGGTGACGCCCTCGTTTCCCATGAGCTCGCCGAGGGGGCCCAGGTCATCGATGGCGATGGGGTCGACGAGCGCTATCTCGTCGCCGGAGCGGAGCTGCACCAGGCACAGGCGAGGCCAGTAGGTGCGCTCGCGGATGAATTCGGTGTCGACGGCGACGATGTCACATGATGCCGCCCTTTCGCAGAAGGCGGCCAAGTCCGCGGAGTTTGAGAGAAACAAGGCATCCCCTCGAGAATGGTGGTGCCGATGGAATACCATGATTCCCGACCGGCGGCTTCGAATGCCCCAACATCATAGCGGACGTCCGCAGGCCATGGGCCTGCCATGCGCCTGGCCGGTCCCGCCCGCTTGGGAGGCGAGCCAGGCCCCCAGGCAATCTTGGCAAGGTATCGCACGAGGGAGGCACATGAAGGCGCTCATCATCCACAACGGACGCAGCGGATTCGGCTCCGATGCCATCTTCGAGTTCCAGCGCCTTCTGCTCGACACGGGCGACGAGTGCACGATACGCATGATCGGCGGCGGCCTCGAGCCGGCCAAGGCTCTCTCGGACGCCGAGCGCTTCGACCTGGTCGTGGCCTCCGGCGGCGATGGCACCGTGGCGAACGTCCTCTATGCGCTGCGCGGCCGCTCCATCCCCACGTGCGTCTTCCCCTCCGGCACGGCCAACCTGCTCTTCGCCAACCTCGGCAACGCGCCCGAGCCTGCCGCCATAGCGGCCGCGTGCCGCTCGGGGCATTGCGCCAAGACGGACCTCGCCGAGATGTCCTGGGTCGACGGGGACGGGAGGGAACACCGGCGCGGCTTCTGCATCATGGCCGGCTCGGGATACGATGCCGACATCATGCGCACGGCCCTCGAGAACAAGCCCGTCTATGGCGAGGCGGCCTACTTCTTCGCCGCAGCGAGCAACCTCGAGCCCACCGTCTCGCACTTCACGATTGACGTGGACGGCGTCACCCACGAGCGCGACGGCATCTCCTGCCTCGTCGCCAACAACGCGACCATCCAGGCCGACATCCAGGTCGTGCCCGGCAGCTCCATGGCCGACGGCATGCTCGAGGTCATCGTGCTCGAGACGCAGCATGCGGCGCAGCTCCTGCAGCCGCTCGTGCGCGGGTTCTTCGACAAGACCGGCGAGGCGCTCGGGAGGCCCTTCATCGAGAGCTTCAAGGGCAAGGGCATCAAGGTCTCGTCATCGCAGCCGGTGCCCCTCGAGTTCGATGGCGAGCTCACCGGCGGCGAGGTGAACGCCTACGAGGTGCACGTGCTCGAGGGCGCCAACCTGCTCGTGGTAGACCGTCACTCCCCTTACTTCGAATAGGCCCTGCGGCCACCGCAGGCATCACTGCCCGCCAGCCCCGCTGGTGTCGCAGGCGCAGGCACCGAAGGCGCTACTTGCCTGCGGCCTGCTCGGCAACCTTGAGCAGGAACCTGCCATAGTCGCTCTTCTTGGCATCGGTGCCGGCGGCGGCGAGCTCGTCGTGGCCGATCCAGCCGTTGCGGAAGGCGATCTCCTCGGGCGCGCACACCTTGATGCCCGTGCGCTTCTCGATCACGCGGATGAACTCGGCGGCCTCGAAGAGCGAGTCCACGGTGCCGGTGTCGAACCAGGCGAAGCCGCGGCCGAGGGTCTCCACGTTGAGCTCGCCCTGCTCGAGATAGATGCGGTTGAGGTCCGTGATCTCGAGCTCGCCGCGCGCGGAGGGCTCGAGCGACTTGGCATGCTCGCACACGTGCTCGTCGTAGAAGTAGAGGCCGGTGACGCAGTAGTCGCTCTTGGGGTGCTCCGGCTTCTCCTCGATGGAGATGGCCCTGCCCGTCTCGTCGAACTCCACGATGCCGAAGCGCTCGGGATCATCCACCTGGTAGCCGAAGACGGTCGCGCCCTTCGTGCGGGAGGCGGCGGCCTTGAGCATCGAGGTGAACCCCTGGCCGAAGAAGATGTTGTCGCCGAGGATCAGCGCGCAGCGGTCGCCGGCGATGAACTCCTCGCCGAGGATGAAGGCCTGCGCCAGGCCGTCGGGAGAGGGCTGGACCTTGTAGCTCAGGTTGAGGCCGAGGCTCGAGCCGTCGCCGAACAGACGCTCGAAGTTGGGAAGGTCGTCCGGCGTCGATATGATGAGGATGTCGCGGATGCCCGCCATCATCAGGACGGAGAGCGAGTAGTAGACCATCGGCTTGTCGTAGACAGGCAGCAGCTGCTTGGAAGTAACCGTCGTAATGGGATGAAGGCGCGTGCCCGAGCCCCCTGCGAGGACGATCCCCTTCATGCTGGCGCTCCTTTCGGAAACGGATGAGGCGCATGCGCCATGGCATGCGACCCGGCAAACACGAACATGATACACACCGCGCCCAGCCGGGCCGACCCCCTAGAGGACGAGCGCAAGAATCGCATACGCGACGACGCCGGCCAAGGCTGATGCCACCAGCGAGCGGAAGCGGCGCGCGACGAGGGCGACGACGACGGCCGCAAGGATCGGCACCAGCCCCTGCGCGACTCCCGCGTCGAACATCTGCGGCGAGAGCAGGTCGTTTGAGACGAGGGCGGCGAAGGCGGCGACGGGAATGAGCCCGAGGAGCTCGCCCGTCCCCGCGGAGAGCTCGCGGGAGCGCAGCGCGAACGCCGGCACGCACCGGAAGGCAAGGATGGCTGCGACTATGCATCCGAAGATGACGACGAACTCTCCCCAGCCCATCAGCCATGCGCCCCTCTCGCGATGACGCCCGCCGCGACGCCCGCGAGCGCACCGACGACGATGGCGGGCCCCGTGAGCCCCACGAACTTGCAGACGAGCACCCCTGCCGCCGAGACGATGGCCACGACCGCGGCGTCACGCGAGGCAGGCTGGCGGGCGAGCATGTGCACGAAGATAGCCGTCATGGCGAAGGAGGAAAGGGCGACCGGGATCGTGAGTACGGACCCGAGCAGGGCGCCCACGACGTTCGAGACGGTCCAGGCGACGAGGCACATGAGGTTTGCGGCGAGCCCCTCCGAGACGTCGAGCCCGCCGGCGGCAGGCTCTGCGGCGTCCGTCCCACCGTCCGTTTGGCCCTCCCCTTCCGCATCGCCTCCCTGGGCGGATGCCGCAGGCGCTGGCCCGGTCCCCAATCCGTGCGAGGCCATGTCGCCGAAGAAGATCCCGAAGCTCTCGTCGGTCACCGTGGCCGAGAACAGGAACGCCTTGAGCCTGCCGACGCCCCAGAGGAACGGGGCGATGCAGGCCGAATAGAGCGCCTGCCGGCTGCTCACGGCGACTATCGACAGGATGATGGAGGCCGCGGGCGTGCCGGCGGCGAACAGGTTGGCAAGCATGAACTGGCCTGCGCCCGAGTAGAAGACGGCCGAGAGCAGGAGGCACATGCCGAGGGAGAGGCCGGATGCGCTCTCGAGGATCCCGCATGCGAGGCCGATGGGGATGTAGCCGAGGATGACCGGCAAGGCCGTCTTGAAGGCCGATGCCAAGGTACGTGAGGCGCTCGTATGCGTGGCAGCAGGCATGGGGTGCATCTTAGGCCCACACGAGGCGACATGGCAAGGCAGACGCGAGGAATCCGATGCCCTAGGCTACAATTCCCCCAGGGGACAGAAAGGATGTATATGTATAGCTTCGAAGGCAACATCCGATACTCAGAGACCGATGTCGACTGCCGCCTCACGGTCAAATCGCTCATCGACTACTTCCAGGACTGCTCCGTGTTCCACTGCGAGAGCATCGGCGGAGGCATCGCGCACCTGAAGGGACGCGGCCTCGGCTGGATGGTGGCCGCATGGCAGATCCACATCCACGAGCTCCCGAGCCTGGGCGACCACGTGGTGGCCTCCACCTGGCCTTCCACCTTCGGCATGACCTGCCAGAGGGCGTTCACGCTGGAGCGCCCGGACGGCACCATGCTCGCAGAGGCCGACTCGCTCTGGTTCATGTACGACTTCGAGGCCGGCGGACCGGTGCATCTGCCCGAGGATGAGATCCGCAAGTTCGACGAGGACATCGCCCCCGGGCTGGACCTGCCCAAGACGCGCATGTCCATCAAGGCAAAGGGCGAGGGCGTGAAGGGCACCCCCACCGTCGTGGGACCCGAGCTCCTCGACTCGAACGGCCACATGAACAACGCCTACTACATCAACATCGCCTACGAGGCGGCCGAGATGGACGGGACGCCCGCTCGCATCGACGCCATCTACCGCAACCCCGCGATGCGCGGCGACACGATCGTGCCCGTCGTGCACGATCCCGAGGGCAACGGCACCAAGACCGTCGAGCTTCTCGCATCGAACGGGGACGCCTATTCGGTCGTGAGGCTCTATGCCACGGAGTAGCCAGGACGCCGGCGAGGGGCAGAACGCCCCAAGGGACACGAGCCAAGACCTGACCGCGGCCGACCTCGTCGCCGTCGCCGTCTCGCTCGGCCTCTCGCTGCTCGTCTGGCCGCCATCGTTTCGCACCTTGGCAGGCAGCCTCTTCCTCGTCCTGCTCGCCGAGGCGTCCGTCTCGGACTTGAGGACGAGGACGATATCGAACGACCTCAACGCCTCCATAGCGGCCCTCGGCGTGGGCCTCGTCGTGCTCCAGGCGCTCCGGCCCGAGCTGCCGCCGTTCCCCGTGGAGGGCATCGGGCTCGCGGAGAGGGTCGCCGGCCTTGTCGCCTGCGGAGGAGTCGTCCTTCTCGCCGGCGCGCGCACGCACGGCATCGGGGGCGGCGACGTGAAGCTCGTGGCCGCCTGCGGCCTCGTGGTGGGGCTCAGGCTCGGGCTCGTCGCGTTGCTGGCCGCCTTCCTCGCGGCGGGCGCCTATGCGGCCGTCCTGCTCGCACGGGGCCACGAGCGCAAGGACACGTTCCCCTTGGGGCCCTTCCTCTGCGTTGCCTTCGCCGCCGCGTGCGCCTTCGCGCCAGACGTCCTCGGCGTCCTCGCGCTCGCCTAGCCCACGTCGCCTCGGGCGCCGAGGCCGCTGGCACGGCCGAAGCCGTGCGCCTGCACTAGGCGGACTCGAACTGCGCCTTGTAGATGGAGGCGTAGAAGCCGTCCTTGGCGAGGAGCTCCTCGTGGGTGCCCCGCTCCACGATCCGGCCGTCGCGCATGGCCAGGATCTGGTCGGCCGAGCGGATCGTCGAGAGCCTGTGGGCCACCACGAAGCTCGTCCTGCCTTCCATGAGGCGCGAGATCGCCTCCTGCACGCGCAGCTCGGTCCGCGTGTCGATCGAGGAGGTCGCCTCGTCGAGCAGAAGCATCCTCGGGCGGGCGAGCATGACGCGCGCGATGCAGAGGAGCTGGCGCTGGCCTGCGGAGAGCTGCGAGCCGCCCGGCTCGAGCACGGTGTCGTAGCCCTCGGGGAGCCGCTCGATGAAGGGGGCGGCCAGCGCGGCACGCGCTGCCTCGGCCACCTCGGCGTCCGTCGCCTCGGGCCTTCCCATGCGGATGTTGTCGGCCACGGTGCCGCCCGCCACCCAGGCGTCCTGAAGGACCATCCCCCAGTTGCCGCGCAGGCTCGCGCGTGTGATGTCGCCCACCGGGGTCCCGTCCACCGAGATCGTCCCGGAATCCGGGTCGTAGAATCGCATGAGCAGGTTGATGAGGGTCGTCTTGCCGCAGCCCGTGGGCCCCACGACGGCGATCGTCATGCCCGGCTCGGCATGGAGCGTGATGCCATGGAGCACCTCCCTGCCGGGCACGTAGGAGAAGCGCACGTCCTCGAGCGCCACGTCGCCCTCCACATGCCCGAGCTCGCGCGCCTCCGGGGCGTCGGGCTCCACCTCGGCCTGGTCAAGGAGGTCGAACACCCTGGCGGCGCAGGCGAAGGAGGCCTGCAGCTCGCTCACCACCGCCGAGATGTCGTTGAAGGGCTTCGTGTACTGGTTCGCGTAGGAGAGGAACGCCGTGATCTCGCCCACCGTGACGAGCCCCGCTACGGCTCGCAGCGACGCCACGAGGCAGACGCCTATGTATATGAGCATGTTCACGAAGCGCGTCGTGGGGTTCACGCACGAGGCGTAGAAGGTCGCCTTGATCCCCACGGCACGAAAGTCCTCGTCGAGCTCCTCGAACCTCTCGCGCGTCTCGTCCTCGTACCCGTAGTCGTGGATGGTGGGAAGCCCCTCCATCGACTCCTTCACGAGGGCAGTGAGCGCGCCGCGGCTCTCGTTCTGCTTGTTGAAGTAGACGTACGACCTGCGGGCGATGGCCGCGGCGATGACGAACGAGAGGGGCGTGATGCAGAGCGCCACGAGCGTGACGGTGACGTCGAGCCCCATCATGAAGACGAGGGTCAGGACGATGGTGAGCACGCCCGTGAGCATCTGCTGGAGCCCCAGCAGAAGCCCGTTGGAGAGCAGGTCCACGTCGTTGGCCACGCGGCTCACGAGGTCGCCCGAGGGATGGCTGTCCAGATAGGACAGGGGCAGCCGCTGGATCTTGGCGAACGCCTTGGTGCGAAGGTCGCGCGACAGGTCGTACACGAGCTTGTTCGAGAGGTCGGTGAGCATCCACTGCGAGGCGGCGGTGGTCACGATGGCCGCGGCCATCCAGGCCAGGTAGCGCTCCACCACGAGCATGTCCACGTCTCCCGGGCCCACGATGGCGTCCACCGCGCGCCCCGAGAGGACCGGCAGCACGAGCGTCGTCGAGCTCACGATGACGGAAAGGATCGCCACGCCCACGATCTCGGCACGGTACGCGCCCATGAGGCGCATCGTGCGCCTCACCGTCCCCTTGCTGGCGGCCTCAGTCCTCGCCATGGCCGCTCACCTCCTCCTCCGGCAGCTGCGAGAGGCAGATCTGCCGGTAGACCGGGCAGCTGTCCAGGAGCTCGTCGTGGGTCCCATAGCCCACCTGCGCCCCGTCGTCGAGCACGACGATCCTGTCCGCATGGCGTATGGCCGAGACGCGCTGCGAGATGACGACGAGCGTCGTGCCGCTGAGGTCGTGCGAGAGGACGTGCCTCAGGCGCGCCTCGGTGGCGAAGTCGAGGGCCGAGCTCGCGTCGTCGAGCACGAGCAGCCGAGGCTTGCGTGCCAGGGCGCGCGCTATGGAGAGGCGCTGCCGCTGGCCTCCGGAGAGGTTGCGCCCGCCCTCCTCCACCGCGGCCTCGAGCCCCTCGGGCTTGCTCGCGAGCACGTCGGACGCCTGAGCCAGCGCGGCGGCCCGCTCGAGCTCGCCGGCGGGCGCGTCGGGGCCGGCGCCCATCCTGAGGTTCGACTCGATGGTGCCGGAGAACATGCGCACGTCCTGCTCCACCACCGAGCAGGCGTCCCGGAGCGTCGCGAGCGAGTAGTCGCGGATGTCGCGGCCGCCGAGGATCACCTCGCCCTCGCTCGCGTCGTAGGTGCGCACGAGCAGGCGGGCGAGCGTCGTCTTGCCCGAGCCGGTGCCGCCTATGACGCCCACCGTCTCTCCGGGGGCCGCCTCGAAGCTCACATGGGAAAGCGACGGGGTGGAGCTCAGCGGATAGCAGAACGAGACGTCGCGGAAGGCGACCGAGCCGTCGGCGCCCGATGCGTCCTGCGTGCCGTCCGCCATCGAGCGGCTCGTGTCGAACACCTCGTTCAGGCGCTCCGCGCTCGCCGAGGAGCGCGAGAGCAGGACGATGAGGTCCGCGAGCTTGATGAGCTCCACCAGGACCTGGCTCACGTAGTTTATGAGGGCGACGACCTCGCCCTGCTGCAGCGTGCCCACGCCCACCTGCACGGCGCCCGTGGCGATCACGGCGATGAGGCACAGGTTGATGCCCATGTAGGTGAGCGGGTTCATGAGCGCCGACACCTTGCCCACAGCAACCTGCAGGCCATAGAGCGCGTCGTTCTCCTCGCCGAACGCGGCCTGCTCGGCACCCTCGCGCCGGAACGCCCTGATGGAGCGGACGCCGTCGAGGTTCTCCTGCGTGCGCCTCACGATCCTGTCGAGCGCCGCCTGCACGCCCGCGTAGCGCCTGATGGCCACCCTCATGACGAGGAACACGATGGCGAAGAGGGCGACTATGGCCACCAGGAAGATGAGCCCCTGCGTCCCGTCGATGACGAACGCCATGGCCATGGAGCCGAACACGACGAACGGCGAGCGTAGGATGAGGCGGAAGAACATGAACACGCCGTTCTGCACCTGGAGCGTGTCGTTGGTGACGCGCGTGATGAGCGTGGGGCCGCCCAGCTCGTCGATGTCCGCCTGGGCGAGCGACATGATGTGCGCGAAGAGGTCGTCGCGCAGGCGCGTCCCGAAGCCAGCCGAGAGCTTCGCGGCGAAGTACTGCGCCGTGATGGCGCACACGAGGCCCACGACGGTGAGCACCACCATGAGGATGACCGACCTCGTGATGAGGCCCGTATCGCCCGCGCGCACGCCCTCGTCTATGACCTGCGCCACGATGAGCGGCACGGCAAGCCCGAACGCCGCCTCCAGGAGCTTGAACAAGGGCGCGAGCACGCACTCCTTGACGTAGTCCCGCAGATATCTGACAAGTCTTAGCATCGCTGCCTCCCGCACACATCCTATTGCCGTGCGGATTCAAAAGAAAATACAATTGCTTTCAAGTTGTCATATACGATTTGTATATCGCACCGCGTCCCGGACGCGTCAGGAGGCACGCATGAACCTGAGGCAGCTCGAGTACTTCCGCGCCATAGCCGAGGAGGGCAAGATCACGGCGGCCGCCAGGCGCCTGCGGATCACGCAGCCCCCGCTCTCCTACGAGCTTGCCTCCCTCGAACGGGAGCTGGGAGTGACGCTCGTCACGCGCGGGCCGCGCGGGGTGGAGCTCACCGACGCGGGCAAGGTCCTCTACGAGCGCGCCGGCGCCATCATGGCCATGACCCAGGCGGCGGAAAGCGAGGTCAGAAGCTTCGGCGAGGGCGTGCGCGGCGTGCTCTCCATCGGCATGGTCTCGTCGTCCGGCGGCCTCGTGGAGGCGGAGCCCATGGCCCGCTACGCGCGCGAGTACCCGCAGGTGGAGGTGAGGATCCACGAGGGCAACACCTTCGCCGTTCTCGACATGCTCGAGCGCGGGGTCGTGGACGTGGGCGTGGTGAGGACGCCCTTCCCCGAGGCGCGGCTCGAGTGCCGCTATGCCGAGCCCGAGCCCATGGCCGCGCTCGTCCCGGCGTCGCTTCCCTTGGCGCAGGAGGACGGGCCCGTCCGCGTGGCGGAGTTGGACGGGGTCCCGCTCGTCTTCTACCGCAGGTTCGAGCAGCTCTTCCGCGACGCGTTCGCCAAGGAGGGGGCCTCGTTCGTGCCCGCCTGCGTGAACGACGACGCCCGCACCACCTGCATCTGGGCACGCGCGGGCTACGGGGTGGGCCTCGTCCCGAAGACGATCGTGCAGACGCTCGAGACGGGCGGGCTCACCGTGCGCGAGGTCGCCTGCGAGGCGCTGGTCACGCGCATCGCCGTGGTCACGCGGCGCGACCGCTACCTGCCTCCGGTAGCCCGGACCTTCTGCGAGGAGTTTGCCATGCCGTCCGGCGAGGGCGCCCGGCAGGGCATGCCGCCGAGCGCAGGGCCCGCCGCGGAGGCCTCCGAGGCAAAGGCGCGCTAGGCTCTGCGAGGATGCCATCCGCGCCCGCGAGGGGCGCAGGCCGGGACGCAAGGGAAGGACGGCGGCATGGACCTCATGATCGAAGGCAAGGTTGCCCTGGTGACCGGCGGGGCGAAGGGGATCGGGGCAGGCGTCTCCGAGGCGCTTGCGCAGGAGGGATGCCGCGTGGCGGCCGTCTATCGCTCCGACCCCGAAGGCTCCGAGGCGGCCTGCCGGGCAATGGACGAGCGCTCGCGCGGCGAGGTGGTCCCCTTCCGCTTCGACGTCACCGACCCCGACGGCCCGGACGGCGCCTTCGACGCCGTGCGCGAGGCCTTGGGCCCCGTCGACATCCTCGTGAACAACGCCTGCGGAGGCTGCGAGCTCAAGCCCTTCGAACAGATGGCGATGGCGGACTGGCGGCGCGGCATGGCAGGGGCGCTCGACCACGTGTTCGCCATGAGCAACCGCTTCGTGCGCGACTGCCGGGCAGAGGGCAGGCCGGGGCGCATCGTAAGCTTCTCCGCGAAGGCGGCCTTCTACCAGAACGGGCGCGACAAGAGCCACTACGTCGCCGCCAAGGGGGCCATCGCCTCGCTCACCCGCGCCATCGCCAAGGAGGAGACCGAGCACGGCATCATCGCCAACGCGGTCGTGCCCGGCTACGTGATCTCGGACAGCCACTACCACCCCGGCGACGCGGACTACGAGGCCAAGCTCGGCCTCCTGCCCACGCATCGCTTCGCCGAGCCCATCGAGATCGGCCGGCTCGTCGCCTTCCTGTGCTCCCCCATGTGCACGCAGGTCATCGGCGCCACGATCGACTGCTCCGGCGGGACGATGATCTAGCGGGCGTTCGCTGCCCGCCCGGAGGCCTCGGCGGCCTGCCCTCCTTGCGGGGCCGCCGCGCGGACGCGCGCGGATACGGCGTCGTAGGCCGCATACAGCCCCCACCAGGCAGCCATCACGCCAATGGCGTAGGGCACGAGGTAGCCCGGGTTGCCGAGCAGGTTCGCGAAGAACTCCAATGGGGTGCCGGGCAGCGGGCGCGACACGAAGCAGTAGTTGGAGCCGAAGACGTCGTTGACGGCATGGGCGCCTGCGGCCATGCAGAGCGTGAACGCGCACGGCCATGCGAAGCGCCTCCTGTCGGGGACGTAGGCCCCGCTCATGAGCATGCAGAGCACGAACGCGACGAGCATCGAATGCTCCGCGAACCCGCCGAGCGAGACGTAGGACCAGATGGGGCAGTAGGTCCACCCGCACAAGAGGATGGCCGCGATGCCGCCCACGATGCTCAGGCAGAAGACGATGTCGCCTGCCCACACGCTCGGCCAGATCGCGAAGACGAGGTCGGCCCCCTCGGCTATGTTGCACGCATGGAGCGGGAGGAACCCGCCGGAGAAGCAGCCGCGTGCCGCCATGATGGCATCCCTCGAGCCCAGGAGCGCCAGCGGGACGACCGCGAGGGCGAGAAGCGTGCGGCGGCGCGGCCCCTTCCAGCCGAGGTCGGCGGGCATTCTCGAGAAGCGCCACGCCACGAGCGCGATGAAGGCAGCGCAGATGAGCATGGCGACGATGTGCTCGGGCCCGAAGTGCGAGAACCCGTAGCCCTCGTTCATGAGAAGGGGCTCCGGCTCGAAGAAGAGCTCCCAGCTGAAGCTCGGCGACGTAGCGACCACGATGCACCTCCCACGACACCTTCGTTCTACCCATCCGGAGGGGCTTGCGACCTCCCAAGGGCACCAAGGGCAGCGAGGCATGCGTCCTCGGCGCGCTATGATGGACGGCACGCAAGGAGACGGAGGCACGGATGGCATTCACGAGAGACGACGCCTGGCAGCTGCTCACCACCTACAACTCGGGCGAGTTCCATCTCAAGCACGCGCGCACGCTGGAAGACGTCATGCGCTGGTTCGCGATCGACCTCGGGCACGAGGACGAGGCGGACGCATGGGCGATGGTGGGGCTTCTGCACGACCTCGACTTCGAGCGGTTCCCCGAGCAGCACTGCGTGAAGGAGCAGGAGCTCATGCGCGACGCAGGCGTCCCCGAAGACATAATCCGCTCCTGCGCGAGCCACGGCTGGCTCTGCACCGACGTCGACATCGAGCCCACCCTGGAGCGCGAGAAGGTCCTCTACGCCGTCGACGAGCTCACGGGCCTCATCGGCGCCGCCGCCCTCATGCGCCCCTCGAAGAGCGTGGACGACATGGAGCCGAAATCGGTCAAGAAGAAGTTCAAGGACAAGCGCTTCGCCGAGGGCTGCTCGCGCGAGGTGATCCAGCGCGGGGCCGACATGCTCGGCTGGGACCTCAACACGCTCTTCGCCAAGACGCTCGACGCGATGCGCGCGAGCGACGTGGTGGACTAGCCAGGGCTTCGGGGCCTTGGCGCGGGGCCGCGCATGGCAGCCATGCGCGGCACGCAAGGACGAGGGAGAGAGGGCATCATGGCCGCAAAATCCGCTGGCAACTCCGCCGACGAGCTCACCCGCTCGCGCGTGGCGACCGGCGTCTCCGGTGCGCTGCTCGTCGCGCTCGGCATCGCCATCTTCACGCACCCCGGCGAGACGCTCGAGATCGTGGTGCAGATCCTCGGCTGGGGCCTTGCCATATTCGGCGCCGTGGAGCTCGTGCTGGGCATTCGCGCATCACGTGAGGACGCCCCCGCCGTGGCGGGCATCGCGCAGAGGCGCATCGCGCTCGGGGTGGCCGTGCTCGTGCTTGGGATCATCATCCTGGCGAACCCGCGCTTCTTCGTGGCCTACGTCTTCGTCCTGCTCGGCATCATCGTCCTGGTGAGCGGCGTGAACGACTGCGTCCACGCATCGGCCGCGCGCGCCATCGGCGCCCCCTTCGCCAGCCGCCACGCCGCTATGGGCGTCATCACCTTGGCGTTCGGCGTGCTGCTGCTCGTGGCGCCGTTCTCCTTCGCGTCCGCAGCCACGGCCATCGCCGGCATCGCGCTCGTCTTCGACGGCGTCACCGAGATCGTCGCCGCCGTCCAGATGCACGCCTAGGCATCCGCGCCCCATGCGCATCTTCCTCGCGCTGCTGCCCGACGACGACGCCCGCCAGGCGCTCGTCGCTACGCAGGGCATGCTTGCGCCCCTGCTCGCGAGAGGCAAGGCCACGCCCGCCGACAACCTGCACCTCACCCTCGCCTTCTTGGGCGAGCTGGACGAGGAGGCAGTGGCGCGGGCCCGCATGGCGCTGCATGAGGCTGCAAGCGCATCTGAGCCGTTCCGCATCGCTCTCGGAGGCGTGGGCGCCTTCGAGAGGAGGCATGGCTCCGTCGTATGGCGCGGCATCGCGGATGACGAGGAACGCGCCTCGCTCATGGGCCTCCAGGCACGCCTCGCCGAGTCGCTCAGGGGCCGGGGATTCGACGTGCCCTACTCGTACGTGCCGCATATGACGCTCTTCCGCAACGCACGCGCATCCGAAGGGCACGGGCTCTCCGAGCTCCAGGGCATCGTCCAACGCGCGCTTCCCAAGGCACGCTTCGAGGCGTCCGCGGCGCACGTCATGCTCAGCCACCATCCCGAGGGCGGACGCCTCGCATACGACTCGCTCTTCGAGGAGCGCCTCTCCCGCACGCGCTAGCAGGGCCGCCGGAACATGCGATGAAGGCGCGGAGCCCGCGGGAGCCGCCCTCAGCCGAGAAGGCCCAGGTCCGCGAGCGCGCCGGCGACGCCCGAGGATCTCACGTCCCCCGCCACGAAGGACGCCTCCGCCTTGAGGCCGTCCGACGCGTTGCCCATGGCAACGCCCACGTCGCACCTGCGGATCATGGGAAGGTCGAGGTCGGAGTCGCCGAAGCCATACGTCGTGCCCACGTGCCCGTCCAGCGCCGAGAGCACCGCCTCGATGCCCACCATCTTGTCGTTTCCGGCCGGGCAGTACTCGCTCCAAGGCTCCGAGTGGCCGAGCCCCGGCATGTAGAGCAGGCTTTCGGCGACAGGCGCGGCCTGGATGAGCTCGCCGGTCGCGAAGTCGAGGAACACCTTCCCTATCGTGGCGCCGTCCAGGAGGCGCATGGCATCGCCCACGTCGCGTGCCTCGGGCCAGCTCCCGAGCAGGGGCACGCCGCCTCCCATCTGGAAGCAGCGCTCGTCGCCCACGAAGAGGGCGTCGCCATCTGCCGCGGCGACGGCGCCCACGAGGGCCTCGAGCTGCGCCTGCGTGAAGGGCACGTCGCGCAGCACCTCGTCGCCGAGCGTCACATGGCCGCCGTAGAGCGTGACCATGCCGCTCCACGGCAGCTCGAGCACGCCCGGATGCAGGTTGCAGCGCGCCCTGCCCGTGCACACGAAGGCGAGGTTGCCCGCCGCCACCATCTTCCTCACGGCCTGCGCGACCTCCTCCGTGGGAGGCGCGCAGCAGCGCATGGCCACGGGGTCTATCGGAGCGGACGCGTCGAAGGCGGAAAGCGTCCCGTCGAGGTCGAAGAAGGCCGCCTTCGGCAGGCCCTCCTGGGACGCCACGGGAGCCGCCGGCCCGCCGATGCCTGTCGCCGCCATGCCGCTACCGTATGAAGTTCGTCATCGCAGGCGGGAGCTTCTCGGGAGGCGTGACGCCGGCCTTCCTGCCTGCCTCGATGCCCTTGAGCAGCCACGCCAGGTTGCGCCCGAGCGTCCTCATGGTGCGGACGCCCTCAGCGTCCTGGGCGGCCTCCTCGGCGTTGTGCCCGAACATGATCGGCGGGTAGCAGCTGGAGACGACGGGCATCTGCGAAATCACGGGGTAGTGCATGAGCCCCTCGGCGGCAGGGACGGCCCCCGCGCGCCGCGCGACGGAGACCACGGCGGCCGGCTTCAGGCGCAGGTCGTCGTTGGAGATGGCGTAGAAGGCCCTGTCGAGGAAGGCGCGCGCCTGCCCCGCCGTGCCGAAGTAGTACGTGGGCGCGCCGAGCACCACGGCGTCGCTCTGCTCGAGGACGCCGATGAACTCGTTGACCTTGTCGTCGTCGAAGACGCAGCGATGGGTCTCGCGGCACCTATGGCAGCCGATGCAGCCGCGAATCTGGCCGGCGCCCACCTGGAACGTCGTGGTCTCGATGCCTTCCGCCTCGAGCTCGGAGGCGACGAGCGAGAGCGCGAACGCCGTCGTCCCCTTGGGATGCGGCGACCCGTTGAACA
>CADBMC010000088.1 GCA_902795635.1 uncultured Coriobacteriaceae bacterium
CTGCAGGAGTACTCCGACCTCCAGGACATCATCGCCATCCTGGGCATGGACGAGCTCTCCGAGGAGCAGCGCCTCACGGTGAGCCGCGCCCGCAAGATCCAGCAGTTCCTCTCGCAGTCCTTCCACGTCGCCGAGAAGTTCACCGGCAACCCCGGCGTGTACGTGCATGTCGAGGACACGGTGCGCTCCTTCGCCGCGATCATCGACGGCGAGTGCGACGACATCCCCGAGCAGGCGTTCCGCTTCGCCAGCACCATCGACGACGTACGCGAGCGCGCTCGCAAGATGGCCCAGGAGGCAGAGGAAGAGGGGGACGAGGAGTAGCCGATGCCCATCCCTGAGACCATCATCTGCCAGATCGTCAGGCCTGACCGCATGCTCTACGAGGGCCAGGTCGAGTCGCTCGTGCTGGTGGCACGTACCGGCGAGATCGGCGTCTGGCCGGGGCACGCTTCCGAGATCGTGGCGCTGGGCAACGGCATCATCCGCCTGCATCTGGCCCCCAAGGGCTCTGGCGTCACGAAGAAGGTCGTCGTGTCGGGCGGATACGCCGAGATCACGAGCGGGCTCGTCGTGATCCTGGCCGACCACGCGCGCGACATCGACGACATCGAGGCCGACGTCGTCATGCGCACGCGCGAGCAAGCCGTGGCGCACCGCGACAGCCTCGTGGCCGCCGACCACCGCCGTGCGTACTACAACAACAAGATCGCCTGGTGCGACCTGCTGCTCCGCCAGGTGGGAATCGACGTTTCGACGGACGCGCCGCAGGTCGGAGCCCCTGTCGCGCACGCCGAGGAGCCGAGCGGCGGGAGGGCCCAGTAGAGGGCCGAAAGCGGGTAACATAGGAACGCAGGAATCGCAGCGCGTCCCGTTGGGCTGGCAGGAACCTAGGCCCGACGGGCGCGCTCTTCAAATATCAAGAGGAGCACGCATGGACGTTATCCGCGTCGTGGGCGGACGCCCGATTTCCGGAGAGGTGACCGTCGAGGGAGCCAAGAACTCCGCATTGAAGCTCATGGCGGCGTCCATCATGGCGCCTGGTGTGACGACGCTCCAGAACGTCCCGAACATCGCGGACGTTCACGTTATGGGGAAGGTGCTGAAGCGCCTCGGCGCGAAGATCAAGGTGGCCAGCGCCCACGAGCTCGTCATCGACACCTCGAACGTCTCGAAGTGGGAGACCCCCTACGACCTCGTCGCGCAGATGCGCGCCTCCACGGCTGTGCTCGGCCCGCTCATCGCACGCTTCGGCCGTGCCGTCGTGGCCATGCCAGGAGGCTGCAACATCGGCGCGCGCAAGATCGACATGCACATCCTGGGCCTCGAGGCGCTTGGCGTGCACTTCGAGATCGACCACGGCAACATCCACGCCTCGACCCCGGATGGCCTGCATGGCGCCGAGGTGGCGCTCGAGTTCGCGAGCGTGGGCGCGACGGAGAACCTCATGATGGCGTCGGTGGCGGCCGACGGCACCACCGTCATCGACAACGCTGCGCGCGAGCCCGAGATCGTGGACCTCGCGAACATGCTCAACGAGATGGGCGCGAAGGTGCGCGGTGCCGGCTCGCCGCGCATCGAGATCGAGGGCGTCGGGGTGGACGCGCTGCATCCCGTGGAGCATCGCGTCATCGGCGACCGCATCGAGGCGGGCACGTTCCTCGCCGCCGGCGCCATCTGCGGCGGCCCCGTCACGGTGAGGGGCTTCGACCCGGAGCACCTGGGGCTCGTGCTCAAGAAGATGGAGGCCATGGACATCTCCATCGAGCGCGGCGACGACTGGTGCACTGCGCGCCGCGACGGGCCCATACGCAGCGTGGACATCCAGACGCTGCCGTATCCGGGCTTTCCCACGGACATGCAGGCGCAGACGTTCTCGCTGCTCGGCCTCGGCGACGGAACCGCCATCGTCACGGAGAACATCTTCGAGAACCGCTTCATGTTCGCCAGCGAGCTCGTGCGCATGGGCGCGCAGGTCACGATCGAGGGGCACCATGCCATCGTGCGCGGCGTGCCGCATTACTCGGGCGCCGAGGTCCGATCGACGGACCTTCGCGGCGGCGCGGCGCTCGTGATCGCTGGGCTCGAGGCAGATGGGTATACCACCGTCAGCAACATCCACCACATCGACCGCGGGTACGAGAGGTTCGTCGAGAAGCTGCAGGGCCTCGGCGCGGACGTCGCCCGCGTGACGGTAGAGGGCACGGAGGAATAGACGATGGGCAAGGCAGGCGGCACCAGGGACGTCGTGAGGGGCGTCGCGGCCGGCAGGCCCGTGGCGGCAGACGGCATGGAGAGCCATACCCTGACGGTCGCGAGCGAGGACTACCTCGAGGCCATCCTTCGCATAACGCAGGAGCAGGACGCGACCGAGGGCATCCGCTCGGTGGACGTGGCCGAGCGCCTCGGCGTCTCGAAGGCGTCCGTGAGCAAGGCGCTGACCACGCTCAAGGACGCCGGATTCGTGGAGCAGGCGCACTATGGGAAGGTGAGCCTCACCCCGAGCGGGCTGGCCTACGCCTCCGACATCTGGCGCTGCCACAGGATGCTGCGCGCCTTCCTCGAGCGCGACCTGGGCGTGGACCCCAAGGTGGCGGACGACGAGGCCTGCCGCATGGAGCACGGCCTGAGCCACGACACGATGCTGCGCTGGATCGACTTCCTCGGCAAGCAGGGCATAGAGGTCGAGGAGTAGCTCCGGCCATGCACGCCGGCTCGTCGCGCCCGCTGGCCCCATAAGCCGACCCTAACGGCAACCATACAACCCATTGGGTATTGCGGCATGAGATCATACAAGTTATTGTGGTCTCTGCGGCGCATGTCTCATGGCATGACTAGCCCGGAACGGAATCCCAACGCATTCGAGGAGGGCCCATGCCTGCTGCGGCGTTCGCACGGCCGACCACCATCATCAAGCGCGACGGCTCTGTCGCCGACTTCAACCCCGACAAGATCACCGCCGCCATCGAGAAGGCGGGGGAGGCCACCGGCGAGTTCGGGCCCGACGAGGCGATCATCCTCTCTGGCCAGGCCTGCAAGGTCGTGGCGCACCGCTTCGGCGACGCGGCGCCCACGGTCGAGGAGGTCCAGGACATCGTCGAGCAGACGCTCATCACGGCCAACCACTTCGAGACGGCGCGCGCCTACATCGTCTACCGCGAGAAGCGCCGCCAG
>CADBMC010000089.1 GCA_902795635.1 uncultured Coriobacteriaceae bacterium
AGGGCACCGTGTCCTCGATCGTCGACTTCGGCGCGTTCGTCGACCTCGGCGGCATCGACGGCCTGGTCCACATCTCCGAGCTCTCCTGGAACCACGTCAACCACCCGTCCGAGGTCGTCAAGGTGGGCCAGGAGATCGAGGTCGAGGTGCTCGACGTCGACCTCAAGCGCGAGCGCATCTCCCTTGGCCTCAAGCAGACCACCGAGGATCCCTGGCGCCAGCTCGTCAAGAAGTACCCGATCGGCGCCATCGTCGAGGGCACCGTCACCAAGCTCGTCACCTTCGGCGCGTTCGTCGACCTGGGCGAGGGCATCGAGGGCCTGGTCCACATCTCCGAGATGGCCAAGCAGCACGTCGACGACCCGAGCCAGGTGTGCCAGGTCGGCGAGAAGGTGCAGGTCAAGGTCATGGACATCGACGTCGACCGTCGCCGCATCTCGCTGTCGATGAAGTCGGCCGCTGAGACCCTGGGCGTCGAGGTCGAGGTCCGTCCGCTGGTCTCCGAGGAGAAGGAGGCCGAGGCTGCCGCGGAGGAGTCCGCCAAGTCCGAGGCCGCCGAGGTTGCCGAGGAGGGCACCAAGTAGCCTGATCCCAGGCCTTGCCCCATAGCTCCGCATGCGGGGGCCGCCTTCGGGCGGCCCCCGTTTTCGTTGCAGGCCTGCAGTCCGAGCCTCAGGCAAGCCGTCGCGACCGCGCCTGCCGAGGCAGGGCAGGGCTAGCCGCAGGCCCCCGACGGCGAGGCGGTGTCCTCCGACGGCGATTCCTACGAGGCGACCGATTCCGCCACGAGTGCGGCGCTGGCCGAGAACGGCGGCACGCTTTCGCTCACCGGCGGCAGCCTCACGAAGTCCGGCGACGACGAGGACGGCGACGCCTGCCACTTCTACGGCGTGAACTCGGTGCTTCTCGCGGTGGGGGAGTCCGGCCCGGCGACGCTCGACGGCACCCCGCTCAGCGCGACGAGCACCGGCTCGAACGGCATCTTCGCCACTGGCAGCCAAATCGCGGGCATGGAGGGCCTGAACGCCATCCTCATCAACGATTCCGAGCTCACGAGCACCTCGACGGGCGCCACGGCGTCCGACCCCGTCGCCAACGGGATCATCATCTACCAGTCCACCTCGGGCGACGCCGAGTCCACCACGGGCGAGCAGGCCTCGTTCCAGGCGGCAGACCCCATGCTCTCGAGCTCCATCCAGTCCGGCTCGATGTTCTACCTCACGAACACCTCCGCCAGCATCGTGCTCCAGGACACCACGCTCGGCTTCGACTCCGATGCCGCGAGCCTCCTCACGGCCGCCGGCAACGACTCCAACAACTGGGGAACGGCAGGCTCCAACGGCGCGACGGAGGCCAGCACCTCCACTGCCAGCAGCGATGCCTCCACGACGGACGACGACGGCTCCGCAACGACGTCGCAGAACCCGATCGTGGCCTTCTTCATGGGAATCGCCTCCTGGTTCCAGAGCCTCTTCTCGTAGGGACGTCCTCGCCCGACCCCCCTGCCGGCGCCGCCGTCCACGGGCGCCCCATATGCCTCGGGTATAGTGTGCAGACGGCCGCTGGCGGCAAGCCGGCGGAGGGGGCCTCGTCGCTCAATGCGCGCCGGGAGCCCAAAGGGTGCCGCGACGGCGCGGCCCTGGGGGAAGGCCCTCGTCCAAGGCCCTTTCGGGAAGGATGCCAGGCATGTATGTCGTCTTCGTATGCGGGGGAATCGCATCGGGCAAGTCCGCGGTGGCTCGGAGGATGGGCAAGCTCGGCGCCACGAGGCTCGACCTGGACCAGGTGGCCCGCGACGTCGTGAGGCCGCACGGCCCCGTCCTGGCCCAGATTGCCGAGGCCTTCGGCGATGACCTCATCGACCCCGAGACCGGCGAGCTCGACCGCCACGGCCTGGCGGAGCGCGCCTTCGCGACGCCCGAGGACACGGCGCGCCTCGAGCGCATCGAGCATCCCGCCATCCGCTCCGAGCTCGCGAGCAGGCTCGACGCGCTTCGAAGCGCGAGCTACCCCACGAGGCTCGCCGTCGTGGAGGTGCCGCTCCTGGACCGCGCGCTCGACCTGCTCCCCCTGGCGGACGAGGTCGTGGCCGTCGTCTGCCCCATCGACCTTAGGCGCGAGCGCGCCGTGGGGCGGGGGATGGACGCGGACGACTTCGACCGCCGCGTCGCCCTGCAGCCCTCGGATGCCTTCGTGCGCGAGCATGCGGACACCGTGATCGAGAACGACGAGGGCCCCTACGAGCTCGAGGGCAAGGTGGACAAGTGGTACGAGCGGCGCATGCGCAAGGGCTGGAGGCCCGACCCTGCCTCCCGTGCCCGCGGCGAGGGCGGCGAGCGCGCGTGAGGGGAAGGTCCCGCATGCGCTTCCTCCGCTGGTTCCGGGCGATCCCCTTGGCCGCGGTGGCCCTCACCCTTGCGGCCTCGCTCCTGCTCTCGGCCTCTCCCGTCTCGCTTGTTCGCGAATGGATGTGCCCGCTCGACCACGTGGACCAGATCCAGGAGTCCTCGGCCCGCCATGGGGTGGACCCCTACCTCGTGTGCGCCGTGATCAGGTGCGAGAGCGGCTGGGACGAGTCCGCCACCTCCTCGGCCGGGGCGGTGGGACTCATGCAGGTTATGCCCTCCACGGCCGAGACGCTCGTGAGCATGGGCTACGTGGACGGCAGCGCCTACAGTCCCTCGAACCTCTCCGACCCCGCCACCAACATCGAGTTCGGGTGCGCCTACCTGGGCTACCTGCAGTCGCATCTCACGAGCGAGGACGAGATCATCGCGGCCTACAACGCAGGCCTCACGAAGGTGCTCGAGTGGACGGAGTCGGGCACGGATGTCTCGAGCTCCATCGACTATCCCGAGACGGCCACCTACCTCGAGCGCGTCAAGGCGGCAGAGGCGCTCTATCGCCGCTGTTACCCGGACGGCCTCGTGGTTGCCTAGCCGCGCGTCGGCCGCGCGGCCGGCGACGCGTGCGGCGCCTGCGGTTACCGCCTCGCAACGATGGGGCGCTACCGTAGCCCAAACGGCGGCGCCTGCCGGGACGTGGCAGCGCCGAGGCCAGCGGCGAGGCGAGGAGGCGCGATTGCGGTGCGGCTGCGGGAGCTCTACGGGCTCGTGAGGAAGTGCGACGTTCCCCTCATCGTGGGCATCGGCCTCAAGGAGGAGGGCGAGCCGCTCTCCTTGGTGGACGTGATGCTGTAGGAGGCATCTGCATGTACAAGGACATCATCACCATCTCCACGGTCACCCTGGCGCCGATGTGGGGCCAGAAGGAGCGCAACCTCAACCGCATCGAGGGCTACATCGAGGCCGCGGCAAAGCGCGGCTCGGACCTGGTCCTCTTCCCGGAGATGGGCCTCACCGGCTACGACGACGAGACCGACGTCGAGCTCGAGCAGAAGATGCAGTACCGCCTCGCCGAGGAACCGTCCGGCCATGCGTGCACGGAGCTGGCCGAGCTGGCCAAGGGGCTCGGCATCTACGCCTTCGTGGGCATGCCCATACGCGAGCCCTCTGGCGTCCCCGGCACCCCCGACACGATCTACAACGGCCTTGCCGCGTTCTCGCCGGAGGGGCTCGTCGGCGTCTATCGCAAGATGCACCTTCCCAACGACGAGCCCAACTGGGCCACCCGAGGCGACTCCCCGATGATCGTGGACTCCCCGTGGGGGCCGATCGGCCTGGGCATCTGCTACGACTCCTACCGCTTCCCGGAGCTCTCGCGCTACTACGCGGCGAAGGGGTGCCGTCTCTACCTGAACCCGACCGCCTTGGCCTTCGGCCCGGGCCGCGCCACCTTCGGCAGTGCCGCGCTCGAGGCCATCGCCATCCGTGACGGGATGTTCGTCGTCTCGGCGAACCTCGGCGGCCAGGACCTCCTCAACCGCTTCTGGGGCGGCAGCTCGATCATCGGCCCCGGCAGCCGCGACTCGGAGGCCCACTACTACGCCGGCATGCCATTCACGGCCGATGGCGCGAGCGAGGAGGCCATGTACACCGCCACGGTGGACCTCGCCTTGGCCAAGCGGCAGCTCTTCCGGAAGAACGCGCGCATCGGCGCCTCGGACTGGCGCCCCGACAGGTACCTCGAGATGCTCCAGGACGTGCTCGCCGACGGCCCCTTCGCCACGGAGGACGGCCCCGAGCCCGAGGACGCCTAGCATCTCCCGACGTCTTGGGGCCGTGGTCCCGGCCGCATCATAAGTCCGTGTCATACGGCGGACTTACGGATGAGACGAACAAACGTTTGCTCTTGGCTTCTGGCGTCTCGCTCCATGGGGTACACTCCAGGCACAGGCGTCGGAAGGGGAGGACGTGTCGGATCTCTTGCGGGAAGAGGACGAGCAGCGCGAGCGCGTGGGCGGCAAGCTCAAGCGCTTCGGGGTCACGCGCGATGAGGGCAGGCTCAAGGTGGTCTCGTCCTACGAGCCTGCCGGCGACCAGCCGCAGGCAATCGACAAGCTCGCGAAGGGCGTGGCCGATGGCCTGCGCTACCAGACGCTCCTCGGCGTCACGGGCTCGGGCAAGACGTTCACCATGGCCAAGACCATCGAGCGGCTGAACCGCCCCACGCTCATCATGGAGCCCAACAAGACCCTCGCCGCCCAGGTGGCGAGCGAGATGCGCGAGCTGTTCCCGGACAACGCCGTGGTCTACTTCGTCTCCTACTACGACTACTACCAGCCCGAGGCCTACGTCCCGCAGTCGGACACCTACATAGAGAAGGACGCCTCCATCAACGAGGAGGTCGAGAAGCTGCGCCACCAGGCCACCTCGAGCCTGCTCTCACGGCGCGACGTCATAGTGGTCGCCTCCGTGAGCTGCATCTACGGCATCGGCAGCCCCGAGGACTACGCCGGCCTCGCGCCCAACGTGGACAAGTCGGTGCCGCTCGAGCGCGACGACCTCATCCAGAACCTCATCGACGTCCAGTACGACCGCAACGACTACGACCTCTCGCGCGGCACCTTCCGCGTGCGCGGCGACACGGTGGACGTGTGGCCGCCCTACGCCGAGAACCCCTTGCGCATCTCGTTCTTCGGCGACGAGGTGGAGGACATCTGCGAGGTGGACTCGGTGACGGGCGAGGTGGTGCGCAGCTACGACGCCATCCCCATCTGGCCCGCCTCCCACTACGTGACGGAGCGCCCGAAGATCAAGACGGCCCTCACCACCATCTCCGAGGAGCTCGAGGCCCGCGTGGCCGAGCTCAAGGCCGACGACAAGCTCCTCGAGGCCGAGCGCCTCTCCCAGAGGACCGCCTACGACCTCGAGATGCTCGAGAACATGGGGTACTGCAACGGCATCGAGAACTACAGCCGCCACCTGGACGGCCGCAAGCCCGGCGAGCCTCCCTACACGCTCATCGACTACTTCCCCTCCGACATGCTCTGCATCATCGACGAGTCCCACGTCACCGTCCCGCAGATCCGCGGCATGCACGAGGGCGACCGCTCGCGCAAGGTGACGCTGGTGGAGCACGGCTTCCGCCTGCCGTCGGCGCTCGACAACCGCCCGTTGCGCTTCGACGAGTTCGAGGCGCGCATCCCTCAGTTCATCTACGTCTCGGCCACCCCGGGCGACTACGAGGAGTCTGTGAGCCAGCAGACGGTGGAGCAGATCATCCGCCCCACGGGGCTCCTCGATCCCAAGGTGGAGGTGCGCCCCGTGCGCGGGCAGATCGACGACCTGGAGGAGGAGATCCGCGTCCGCGTGGCCAAGAAGGAGCGCGTGCTCGTGACCACGCTCACCAAGCGCATGGCCGAGGACCTCACCGAGCACCTGCTCGACGCCGGCTTCCGTGTGGACTACATGCACTCGGACACGGCAACGCTCGACCGCGTGCGCATCATCCGCGAGCTGCGCGAGGGCAAGATCGACGTGCTCGTGGGCATCAACCTGCTGCGCGAGGGCCTCGACATCCCCGAGGTGTCGCTCGTGGCGATCCTCGACGCGGACCAGGAGGGGTTCCTGCGCAACCGCCGCTCGCTCATCCAGACCATGGGCCGCGCCGCCCGCAACGTGTCCGGCGAGGTCATCATGTACGCCGACGACGTCACCGACTCGATGCGCGAGGCCATTGACGAGACCCAGCGCCGCCGCCAGATACAGGAGCGCTTCAACGAGGAGCACGGCATCGAGCCCAAGACGGTGCGCAAGGCCATCTCGGACATCTCGAGCTTCATCGAGGAGGCCGCCGACAACGTGGACAAGCGCAGCCGCTCCAAGGGCGACGGGCTCGGCCACGGCGAGTTCTTCACGCCTTCCGGCGCCGAGCTGGCCGCCTCGGGAGGGGATGCCGCCGAGGCCATGGCCGAGCAGCTCAAGTCGCTTCCCAAGGACGAGGTGCTGCGCATCATCTCCGGCCTGGAGGAGGAGATGGGCGCGGCCTCCGAGGACATGGACTTCGAGCGCGCGGCCTTTCTGCGCGACCAGCTCGTGGGGCTGCGCTCGCTCGTGGAGGGCACCACCGAGGAGGAGGTCATGCGCAGGCTCAAGCAGGGTGCCCGCAAGGGATCTGCGCATGCCACTCGTCGCCGCTACAAGCCGCGCAAGCACTAGGGCGGAACGTCCGCACCCGCGTCATGCGTTCGCGTCAGGCGTGCTCGCGCACGTCGGACACGATCGCGTCGGCCACGCGCAGACCGTCGGTGGCGGCGCTCATGATGCCGCCGGCATAGCCCGCGCCCTCGCCGGCGGGGTAGAGGCCGCGCAGCGAAGGCGACTGCAGCTCGGCGTCGCGCACGATGCGCACGGACGAGCTTGAGCGCGTCTCGACGCCCGTGAGCACGGCATCGGCTGCGTCGAACCCCTTGAGCCTGCGGCCGAGCACGGGGATGGCGGCCCGCATCGCCTCGATTACGAAGCCGGGCAGGATGCCGTCGAGCTCGCCCCAGGCGACGCCGCGGGGATAGGTGGGCTCCACGCGCCCTGCCGCAGAGGACGCCGTGCCCTGCAGGAAGTCGCCCACGAGTTGCGCCGGCGCCACGAAGCCGCCGCCTCCTGCCGCGAAGGCGCGCCTCTCGCAGGCACGCTGGAGCTCGATGCCGGCAAGCGCGCCCTCTCCTTCCACGTCCGCGGGGTCGATGCCCACGAGAAGGCCCGCGTTCGCGTTCTTGCCGTCGCGCGCCTCGTCGCTCGCGCCGTTCGTGACGACGCCTCCCGGCTCGCTTGCGGCCGCCATGACCCTGCCTCCCGGGCACATGCAGAACGAGAACACGCCGCGCCCGTCGCGCAGATGGCACGCAAGCTTGTAGGGGGCGGCGCCGAGCACGGGGTTGCCCGCGTTCGGCCCCCAGAGCGCGCGGTCGATGTCGGCCTGAAGATGCTCGATCCTCACGCCCATGGCGAAGGGCTTGCGCTCGAGCGCGACTCCCATACGGTCGAGCATCTCGTAGACGTCGCGCGCCGAGTGCCCGCAGGCGAGCGCCACGTGGCTCGCCCGCTCGCGACGCTCGCGCATCATGCCCGCGCCGTCTTCGCCCTCGAGCACGACGCAACGCACGTGCCCGCCTTCGGCCTCGATGCCCGTGAGCCTCCAGCCGAGCGCGACCTCGCCTCCCAGCCCCTCGATGCGCGCGCGAATCGCCTCCACCACGCGCGGCAGGACATCGGAGCCCACATGGGGATGGGCGTCGTAGAGGACCTGCGGCGAGGCGCCACAGGCGACGAACGTCTCGAGGATCGTCCTGTGCGCAGGGCTCTTCGTGCCGGTGGCGAGCTTGCCATCGGAGAAGGTGCCGGCCCCGCCGAGCCCGAACTGCACGTTGCTCTCGGAATCGAGGATGCCCGTTCGCTCGAAGCGCCGCACGTCCTCCGTCCTCCTCGTGGCGTCGCGCCCGCGCTCCACGAGAAGCGGCGCGAGCCCTGCTTCGGCAAGCGCGAGCGCGCAGAAGAGGCCCGCGCATCCGGCTCCCACCACGACGGGCCGCGCCTCTCCTCGGCTCCCGATGGGAGAGGGAAACGCATATGCGGCAGGCGCGGGGCGCCGCACGCGTCCGCCCGGGGTCGAGCAGGCGCGCCCCTCGGCGTCCTCGCGCGCGAGCGAGCAGCGCACGGTGGCCACGACCACGATCCTCTCGGGATGGCGCGCGTCGAATGACTGCCTCCTGAGCTCCAGGTCGCGCACGTCGGCGGCGCCCACGTGGCAGACGTGCGCCACCTCACGGCGCAACGCCCGCGCGTGCTCGGCCTCCGTCGTGCCGTAGCGCGCGAGCGGGATGCGGATGTTCGTGACCTCTATCATGGGCGGCCTCCAAGGCCCTCTTCGCCTGCGTCCGCCTTGCTCTTCGCCTCTCGTGCGGCGGCGCTCCCCGCGGCCATGCCGCTCATCCATGCCCAGGCGAGGTTGTAGCCGCCGCATGGCCCGTCCACGTCCACGGCCTCGCCGCAGGCGAAGAGCCCCGGCTCCCCGCAGGCCTCGAGCGTCTCGGGCGAGAGCGCGTCCACGCTTATGCCCCCGCGCATCACCTGCGCGCGCTCGGTCTCCGCAAGGCCCGTCACGGGGACCTCGAAGCGCTTGGCGAGCCTTGCCGTGGGAGCCGCGCCCTGCCGCATGGAGGCGAGCACGACGGATATCTCAGGGTCGAGCATGCCGTCGAGGGCGACGCGCGCGCCCAGCCGGCGGATGCTCGCGGCGACGTCGCCCTCCGCCACGCCCGGCACGAGGTCGAGCGCAACGACGTCGCCTGCCTTTGCCTTCCGTGAGAGGTCGAAGCTCACGATGCCCGAGAGCCCGTGCGCGCGGAAGAGCGCCTCGCCCGCCTCGGACATGAGCGGCTTGCCGTCGCGTTCGAGCGTGGCCACGCAGCGCACACGGCGGCCGTCCAGGCAGGCGAGCTCCGCGAGGTCGCTCGCAAGCGGGCAGAGCACCGGCTCGAGGGGTACGCGCGGCACGTCGAGCCCCTCGAGCTCGAGCCTGTGCGATGCCGCGCCTTGCGCCGTGCCTCGGCCCGCGGCGCCTACGCGAGCCGTGCTGGAGGTGCCGCCCGTGGCAAGCACCACGCAGCCCGCCCGAAGCGAGCGCCAGCCGCCGCCTGCCCACAGCTCGTCGAAGGCCACCTCGAGCCCGCCGGCCGAGCCGTCTGTCGCACGCGCGCCCGCCACGCGGCGCACCAGGCGCGTCTCGCGCAGCGGGGCGAGGGTCGCCCCCGCGCGCAGCGCCCGGGAGACGAGCACGTCGCGGACGGAGGCGGCCGAGAGGCTCTTGGGGTAGATGCGGCCCTCCTCCTCGGTGAGGAAGAGGCCGCTCTCCTCGAAGAACGCGAGCACGCGGGCGAGCGGGTCGGCTCCCATGGCCTGGGCAACGAACCCGGGATGGACGTAGCGGGATGCCGCGAGGTCGCGGTTGGCGAGGTTGCAGCGGCCGCCGCCCGTCGCCAGGATCGTGCGGCCGCACTCCGCCCCGCGGTCGAGCACGACCACGCGGGCGCCCGCCTCGGCGGCCACGATGCCGGCGACGAGCCCGGCGGCGCCTCCGCCCACGACGCACACGTCGCAGGCGGGCGGAACCTCCACGCGGGAGGCCGCCCCCTCGAGCCGGGCCCTCTCGGATGCCCTGCCCTTCGGCCTTCTGGCCTGCCTCCCTGTGCCTAGCGTCGCCATGCGGGCCTCGCGACTCCTGATCGCATGGGCCGGCTCCTGCTAGTCCTCGGGCGTGGGCTCGAGGAGGTCGGGCAGGTCCTCGATCATGGCAATCACGTCGGGCAGCATGTTCTCGGGGAGGTCCTCCTCGATGCGGCCGGCGTCGGCCGCGGCGGCCAGCGCCGGGTCCATGGGCATGCGTCCGAGGACGGGCAGCCCGTAGCGGCGCGCCGTCTCCTCCAGGTGGCTGTCGCCGAAGGGATAGATCTTGCGGCCGCAGTCCGGGCAGGTCACGTAGCTCATGTTCTCCACGATGCCCAGCACGGGCACCTGCATCATCTGCGCCATGCGCACCGACTTGCCCACCACGACCTGCACGAGCTCCTGCGGGCTCGTCACGCATACCACGCCCTCGATGGGCATGGACTGCATGACGGTGAGAGGCACGTCGCCCGTTCCGGGAGGCATGTCGCACACGAGGTAGTCCACGTCACCCCAGGCGGTGTCGGAGTAGAACTGCTTGAGCGCTCCCGCCAGCACCGGCCCGCGCCAGATCACGGGCTCGCGCTCGTCGGTGAGCATGAGGTTGGTCGAGACCACCTGGATGCCGCCCTTCGTGCGGGCGGGCATGATGTTGTCGCCGAGCGCGGTGAGGTAGGAGCCGCCGAGTCCGAACATCGTGGGGATGGAGGGGCCGGTTATGTCGGCGTCGAGCACGGCCACGGTGTGGCCGGCGCGCGCGAGCTCCACGGCGATCACGCCGGTGACCATGGACTTGCCGACGCCGCCCTTGCCCGAGACGACGCCTACCATGTGGTGGACCTGGGAGAGCGGGTTCATCTCGAAGAGGTCGGGGCCCGTCTCCTGCCCAGCTGCCTGGGCATCCCCTGCTCCCTCGCTGCCTGCGGCGCCTTGCGCGCCGCCGCCCGACATCTCCTGCCTGATGGCCTCGCGCTCCTCGTCGCTGAGCTGTGCCATGGGTCCTCCTTGCTCGTGGCTCTCATGCATGCGCTCCCACGATACTACCCTGCTCACCTCGCGGCCAACCGGCCGTGACGCTATCTGCGGGCTCAGGGACAATTCGTGAGAGGTCCGGCACGCAGGGCAAGTTCGGGCAGGCGTCGCGCTATCATTCTTGAGGCAGCTATCG
>CADBMC010000090.1 GCA_902795635.1 uncultured Coriobacteriaceae bacterium
CCTGCGATTCCATCATCAACCGTAACGCTCAAGTTAAGCTTTATGCTATTCATCTCTCAGCCTTCTTCAAGGCTCCGGTCGACCTTTCGGTTGAGGCTTTGCTCGAGCCTTCTCGGCCGCCCTCATGCTCTCGTCCATACCGCTCGTAGGCGCCCACGATCTTTGCCACGAGCGAGTGCCGGACAATGTCTGCCTGCCCGAGGTCCACGAAGGCGATGCCTTCCACTCCGGAGAGGATGCGCCGCGCGGAGTCCAGGCCGCCCTCCCCCGGAAGGTCTCGCTGGGTGGTGTCGCCCGTCACGACGAACTTGGAGGAGAACCCGAGACGGGTGAGGAACATCTTCATCTGCTCGGGCGTCGTGTTCTGGGCCTCATCGAGGATCACGAAGGCATCGTTGAACGTGCGGCCTCGCATGAATGCGAGCGGCGCGATCTCGATCACGCCCTGCTCAATCAGGGCGTTGCCCTTCTCGATGTCCGTCATGTCGAAGAGAGCGTCGTAGAGCGGCCTCACGTAGGGGTCGAGCTTCTCCTGCAGGGTGCCCGGCAGATACCCCAGCGACTCGCCCGCCTCCACCACCGGACGGGCGAGCACGATGCGGCCGACGTCGCGGCGCTTCAGGGCGGCCACCGCCATCGCCATGGCGAGGTAGGTCTTGCCGGTGCCCGCAGGACCTATCCCGAACGTGATGGTGTTGCGGCGTATGGAATCCGTATAGGTCTTCTGTCCTGCCGTCTTAGGACGGATCGCACGGCCGCGATACGTGAGCAGGATGTCGTCGGAGAGGCTGTCGGAGAGGGGCAACGAGGACGAGGCCTGGTCCATGAGGATGTCCACGTCCTGCTCGGTGGGCGTCCCACCGTCCTCCACAAGGCGGATGAGGCGCGAGAGGACGCTCGTCACGGCGTCCACATCATCGATCTGGCCCGACACGCCCACCTGGTTGCCGCGAACGGCGATGATCGCGGACGTCCTCGACTCGATGCGTCTCAGCACCGAGTCCGCCGGGCCCATCAGGCGGATGAGGTCGACCGAGTCCGGGATGGTGAGACGTACCTGGGTTGGCTCCATGCTCCTCCAACGTCTGCGTCAGATGCCTCGTATAAGGCCTACGCCCAAGATGATAGTTGTTGCCCGCGCATCCCCGAGCTGCCTCTCGGCTGGCGCCCCTGCCTAGGCGCCGCGAGCCGCGGCGCCCCTCGCGTCGAGCAGCCCCGGGGCGGCCATGCCATGCACCCGCACCGATATGAGCGAGCCCGGCGGAAGGGCGTCGCCCACGAGGACGTCGTAGAGCCCGCCCGTCACGCCCAGACCGTCCTCCTGCACGCACACGAGCTCCTCCGAGCCCACGCGCGACGCGAGCGCCCGGGCGCGCATCTCCTCGGAAAGCGCCCGCATCCTCGTCGCGCGCGCCGCGGAGACGCGCGGGTCCACCTGCTCGCGCGAGGCCGCGGCGGGCGTGCCGGGGCGCCGCGAGTAGCGGAACACGTGCATGTGGGCGAAGCCCATCTCGCGGCAGAACGCGAGGCTCTCCTCGAACTCCTCGTCGGTCTCGCCGGGAAAGCCCACGATCACGTCGCAGCACAGGGCAATGGAGGGGACCGCCTCGCGCGCACGGCGGACGACCTCGCGATAGGCGGACGTGTCGTAGACGCGGCCCATCCTCCTGAGCGTGGCGTCGCAGCCGGACTGGAGCGGCAGGTGGAGGAACGGCGCGATCCGGCCCTCCGAGCGCGCCATGAGCCCGAGCAGGTCGTCGCCCACCACGTCGGGCTCGATGGAGGAGAGCCGGATGCGGCCCACCCCCGTGCGCCGCAGGACCCCCTCGCAGAGCCCGGCGAGCCCGAGCGCGCCGTCCTGGTAGCACCCGAGGTTGATGCCCGTGAGCACCACCTCGGAGGCGCCGCGGGCCACCTGGGCGCCGACGCGGCGCACGACCTCCTCGAAGGGGACGGAACGGGCCGGCCCGCGCGCCTTCCACACGATGCAGTAGGTGCAGCGGCGGTCGCAGCCGTCCTGGACCATCACTCCGGGACGGGTCCTTCCCGTGGGGGTGACGGAGCCCTCCTCGCCCGCGCAGGAGGGCGTGGCTCCCCCGAGGGCCTCGGCCGCGCGCGCCGCCACGCGCGCCTTGTCCGGCTCGACCACAACGTTGTCGCCTATCGCCTCGAGCTCGGGGGCGAAGAGCACGGCGGCGCACCCCGTCACGAGCACGAGAGGGCGCGCCGGCTTGCCCGCGGCGCGGCGCACGGCCTTGCGGGTCTTGGCCTGCGCCTCGCCCGTCACGGCGCACGAGTTCACCACGATCGCCGAGGCCTCGTCCTCGCCCACGAGCTCCAGCCCCAGCTCCTCCAGCTCGAGCGCCATGTCGTCGAGCTCCACGCGGTTCACGCGGCATCCCAGGTTCACGCAGGCGACGCCGCGGGGGCGCACGCCCGGGGAAGGCTGCGGCGCGCCGCTCACTTGCGGGGACCCTTCTTGCGCGGACGCGGCGCGCGGCGCTTCCCATGGCGCCCGACGGGCTCCTCGGCGGCCTCCTCCGCGGCCTCCTCGGCCGTGCCGGTGCTCTCCTCGCCCTCCGCGGTGCGCTCGGCCAGGATCTCGGCGATGCGCGCCTTCTGGTTGGGCGTCAAATCGTCCGGCGTCCGGACCTCGATCACCACGTAGAGGCTGCCACGCGCGGAGCTTCCCTGGCGCGGCATGCCGTGTCCCTCCACGCGGATGCGCTCGCCGGGCTGGCAGCCCTCCGGCACCTGGAACTCGACCGTCTCGCCCTCGAGGATCCCCTCGCAGGCCAGGGTGCAGCCGAGCATGGCCTGCAGCGAGTCGATGGTCTGCAGGGTGTAGAGGTCGTCGCCCTGGCGCTGGAAGCGCTCGTCCTCGGCCACCTCGATGCGCACCACGAGGTCGCCGCCGCGGTCGCCGCGAACGCCGGCCTCGCCCTTGCCCTTGATGCGGATCTGCTGGCCGGAATGCACGCCTGCGGGCACCTCCACCTCGACGGTCTCGCGCGCGGGGGTCCTGCCCTGCCCGTCGCAGGTCTCGCAGGGCTTGTCCACCTTCTTGCCGGTGCCGCCGCACGCGGAGCACACGGTCTCGGCCTGCATCCTGCCTAGGATGGTGTTGCGCATCGTCACGACGCGTCCGGTGCCGTGGCAGGTGGGGCACTCCACCACCGAGCCGCCCTCGGCCACGCCGGTGCCGCCGCAGTCGTCGCAGGGGGCGAGGCGGTCGTAGGCGATGGTCTTGGAGCAGCCCGCCGCGGCTTCGGCGAGCGAGACCTTCAGCGTCACGCCCATGTCGCGCCCGCGCGTGCTCGCCGCGCTCGCCGAGGCCGCCCCATGCCCGAAGAAGCTCGAGAACAGGTCGTCCATGCCCATGCCGGAGAAGATGTCGGACATGTCCACGTAGTCCCCGCCGATGCCGCCCGGGCCGTCAGGGTTGCCGTAGCGGTCGTAGTTCTGCCGCTTGCGCTCGTCGGAGAGGACGGAGTAGGCCTCGTTGACCTCCTTGAACTTCTGCTCGGCATCGGGGGCGTCGTTCACGTCCGGGTGAAGCTGCCTCGCCTTCTTGAGGAACGCGCGCTTTATCGTGCGCGCATCCGCGTCCCTATCGACGCCGAGCACCTCGTAGTAGTCCTTCGAAGCCATGTGAGCCATCTACCCCCTGCAATGTGACGCATCCGTGCGATAACGCACGGGCGCCGCCTGCGCGCCATGCCCCAGCGCGGGGGATCGCACTCCCCCACGTCCGGGCGAAGCCGCGGGCGGCCTATGTTGCTAGCCTACCCGGCCCATTCCTGCCGAGCACGATATGAACGCGAACATGAACGCCGCGAGAAGGATCCCATTGGCGGCGCCGTCGCCCAGGTAGCGCATGGAGTTGCGCCACCAGCGCGGGCTCTTCTTGCCGATGCCGTCGGCGAGGAGCAGGTAGAGCCCGAGCACGAACGGTATGGCAATCACGACCGCCATGGCGCCGAGAAGCCCCGTGAGGGCCCCGGCCACCCAGAAGGGCAGCGTGAAGCCCACGAGCTGCCATCCGGTGGCGCTCCGCCTGCTCACACGCTCGGAGGGAAGCGCCACCCGGGCCACGAAGTCGCCCGCGCCGCGGCCGTTCGTGCCGGCGTTGCCCTTGCCCTTCACCGTGACGGTATCGCCGTCGTGGACGCCCGCCGGCACCTCCACCACGACCTCGTCGGCCGTGAGGACGCGCCCCGAGCCACCGCATGCGGTGCAGGGCTCGGCCACGACGCGGCCCGTGCCCTCGCACTCCGGGCAGGTCACGTACATGACGCCGAGGCCGAGGAGGTCGGCCACGTCCACCGCGATGCGGCCCTTGCCGTGGCAGGTGGGGCAGGTCTCGGAGTGCTCATGGGAGACCGACCCCGTGCCCCCGCAGCTCTCGCAGGCAGTGAAGTGCTGGTAGGTGACGCCGCGCTTGCAGCCCTCGCGCGCCTCGTCGTCGGTGAGCTGCACGTCGATGATGACGTCGGAGCCGACGCGCGGGTTGTAGGCGCGCGACCTCTTCCTCGTGGCGCCCCCGAACGGGGACCCCCAGCCGAACGGGCCCGCGCCCGGGTAGCCGTACGAGCCTGCGCCCGGCTGCGCGGGCGCGCCCCAGCCGGCCCCGAAGGCGCCGCCGGAGCGCATGGCGTCGTAGCGCTGGCGCTTCTCGGGGTCGGAGAGCACGGCGTAGGCCTCGGAAACCTCCTTGAAGCGCTCCTCGGCATCCGGCGCCTTGTTGACGTCCGGATGCAGCTTGCGGGCCTTCTGCTGGAAGGCCTTGCGGATCTCCTCGAGAGTGGCGTCCTTGGACACGCCAAGAATCTCGTAGTAGTCCTTCTCGTTCATCGATGACATCGGCTGGACTCCATGGCTCGCCGCCCACGGCCGACACGGCAGCAGGCGAGACGGAAATCGTCAGGCAGCGCCTTCCGGCACCGGGACTCTTGTACCCAAGTGGCGCCCGGGAAACTCACTCGCCCGCCGCGCTCTCGATGGGACGCCAGCGCACGCCGCACAGGTCGAGCACGTGCTTGGAGATCTGGTTGTCCACGGTGCCGTCGTACTTGTCCTCCAGGTAGACGACCTCGCCCACGCCCGCCTGGCAGAGCATCTTGGCGCACTCATGGCACGGGAAGAGGGTCACGTAGACGGTGGCTCCCGCCATGTCGCGCAGCGTGCCGCGGTAGTTGAGGATGGCGTTGGCCTCCGCATGGATCACGTAGGAGTGCTTGTCGTGCAGCGGGTCGTCGGAGTCGCCCCAGGGGAAGTCCTCGTCGGAGAGGGCCTGTGGCGTGCCGTTGTAGCCCACCGAGAGTATGCGATGGTTCGTGTCCGCTATGCAGGCGCCCACCTGCGTGTTGGGGTCCTTGCTCCGCTGCGAGGCGGCGATCGCGACCCGCATGAAGAACTCGTCCCAGCTGATGACGTCCGTGCGCTCGCCGGCCATGGCATCCTCCCGAAGGCAGATCGTTGACGTTACGCAGAAGGATTGCGCGCAACTCGCTCACAATCAAGCATGAGTCCGAGTTCTTCGTCATCGGGGCCGGGGCGCGGCGCTCGCGTCGCCGCCTGGCCTGGGGCGGGAGGCGCCATGGCCTCATTCGATCGCATGCCAAGCGGCATCAAGAGGCTCGACGAGGCCCTCGACAGCATCCGGCTCGGCGACAACGTCGTCTGGCAGGTGAGCTCCCTTGCCGACTTCCGACCGATCTCCGACGCCTTCGTGCGCCAGTCGGTCGCCGACGGGCGCGACGCCGTCTACATGCGCTTCGCCAGCCACCTGCGCCTGGTCGCGCGGGACACGCCGGTCGTCAAGGAGGTCCGCCTCGACCCGAGGAAGGGCTTCGAGACCTTCACCATGCAGGTGCATCGAGCGCGAGGGCCGCGAGGCCTTCTACGTCTTCGACAGCCTCTCCGACCTGCAGGTGGCGTGGTCGGCCGACCTCATGATGGGCAACTTCTTCCGCCTCACCTGCCCCTACCTGTTCTCGCTGGACACCGTGGCGTACTTCCCGCTGATCAAGGGCGAGCACTCCTTCGCGGCCATCGCCAAGGTCCACGACACCACGCAGCTGCTCATAGACGTCTCGCCGGACGTGCCGGGCCCGGGCGAGGCCGCGCCTCGTCATGGGGCTCGGCACGAAGGCCGTGGACCGCACAGGGCGCGACTACCCCGGGCTCGTGAGCCTTGACCGCCCCACGGCCACCGCCATGACGACGGACGCCGAGCGCCACCGCTTCTCGCAGCGCGGATGCGACCTCATCGACCTGGCCTCGGGCACCTTCGAGGAGCGCCCCTGCGAGGAGGCGGCCGCCCTCATGCCGCCTGCCGCCGCCGCGACCGTCATGGAGCACGACCGCGATGCCGAGCGGGCGCTGCGCGAGCGCGGCCGGCGACACGATGGGCGGCTCCTGCGATGAGGGAATCGACCTCGTGTGCGTGGTCGACGCCGTTGCGTATCGCGCATGCCCGCATGCGCGCCGGCCGGACGTGGCGCGTGCGGTGGGGGCGGCCGGGCGCATCGTGCGCGAGCAAGGCGCGAGCGCCGTCCTTCTGGCCCCGGGCCGCATCGGGACCTCCTCGCCCGACCTCGACGTGCTCGTGACCTTCGCCGAGACGGCGCCCTTCGCGGCGATCGTGAAGCACGTCGACGTGGCGTACGGCTTCTCGCCCGAGCTCTCCTACGGCAGCCACATGTTCCAGGACCTGGTGGAGAAGGGCATCCTCTACTGCGCCGCGCTCGAGAAGCCCTCCACGTCCTTCGACCTCGGCGCGCTAGGGGGCCTGCCCGAGGTGCCCCCGCCGCTGGACGACGCGGCCCCAGCGGTGGCCGCCTTCGTCCGTCTGCTCGACGCGCGCGGACGGGGCCTCCGGCTCTGGCATGACCTCATGGGTGGCAGGACCCTCATCGCCTTCGAGCGGTGACTCGCTTCTCGCGCGACGGCTCCCTCACGACGACCTGGCACGCGGCCCACGTGCGGCCCACGCGCCTCACGCGCGGGAGGCCAGGTCCCAGAGCCTGCCGTAGAGCTCGTTTCCCAGAAGCCAGCCCCGCTGGGTGGGGGCCAGCGCATCGTCGAGGTAGCCGTCGCGCACGAGCGAGGCGAGGGTGCCGTCCACGGCGTCGGCGCCGATGGCCTCGCGCGCATGGGCGACGAGGCCGGGATCGAGCCCGCAGGTGAGCCGCGCGCCGAGCATGAGGTCCTCGGCGGCGGCCTCGCGCGCGGTGAGGAACTCGCAGGAGAACGCGAGGTCGGCCAGCGAGCGGGCGGCGCCCACCTCGGCGGGCATCCCCTCCATCGTGAGCCGGGCGCGCGCCATGTCGCGGGGCGGCTCCGGGAGGCGCGGGCAGGCCGCGCGCAGCCTTGCATAGCCCTCGGCCGCAAGCATGCCTGCTGCCCCGGTGCCGAGCCCTAGGTACGGCACGCCGGTCCAGTAGGCAATGTTGTGCCGACACCTCTTGCCGGGCAAGGCGTAGCTCGCCACCTCGTAGCGCGCTAGGCCATGTGCCTCGATGGCGGCGCAGGCCTGCTCCATGCGGTCCGCCTGCACGTCCGACGCGTTCCAGGCAGGGTCGTCGTCGCCGACGCTCCGCGCGAGCGGCGTCCCCTCCTCGATCGCGAGCGGGTAGACGCTCAGGTGCCCCACGCCCAGCCCAAGTGCGCCAGCGAGCGTATCGGCCCAGGTAGTGTCCGTCTGCCGGGGAATGGCGCACATGAGGTCGCAGGAGACGTCGAGCCCGCTCGCCACGGCGGCGGCCACGCGCTCGCGGGCGCAGGCGGCGTCGTGCACGCGGCCGAGCTCGGCGAGCTCCGCGTCGCTCAGGCTCTGCACGCCGATGGAGACCCGCGTGGCACCGGCCGCGACGAGCCCGGAAAGTAGGGCATCCGTGAGCGAGTCGGGATTGGCCTCGCAGGTGAGCTCGGCCACGTCGGAGGCGGCCTCCCGCACGCGCCCCACCAGCGAGGCGAGCCCCTCGCCCAGGTAGGTCGGCGTGCCGCCGCCAATGTATGCCGTCTCGCACCCCTCGAGGAGGCCGTCGTCGGCAGCTTGGGCCACGAGCCGCCCGAGCGAGCGAGCGTAGGCCCGCAGGGAGGCGTCGCGGGCGGGCGTGGCCCACGAGGGGAAGTCGCAGTAGGCGCACTTGCGCTTGCAGAAGGGTATGTGCAGGTAGAGCGCATGGGCGCTGGCAGCGTGCAGGCGCGGCTCCCATGCGAGCCGCTCAGCGCCCGCCATCTGCCGCCCCGAGGATGTCCTCCGCCTCGTCGGCGACGGCGAGGTAGTCGCCGAGCGCCTCGGCGTGCATGGCCTCGTCGCGCAGGCGGGAGGCGCCGGAGATGCCACGCAGGTACCAGCCGGCGAGGCTGCGCGCGCGCTTGAGGTGGGCGCCCGTGGCCGCGAGCAGCCGGACATGGCAGCGGAAGGCCGCGACGCGCTCCTCCGCCGTACGCTCGGGCGGCGTCTTTCCGGCCAGGACGGCGCGCGCGTCGGCGAAGGCCCACGGGTCGCCGTAGCTGCCACGCGCGACCATGACTGCCGCGGCGCCGGCCTCGGCGAGCATCCGCACGGCCGCTTGGGCGCCGTCCACGTCGCCGGAGCCGATGACGGGCACCGACACCGCGTCGGCCACGCGCGCCACGCATCCCCAGTCCGCCTTGCCATGGTAGAGCTGCTCGGCGAAGCGCCCGTGCACCGCCACGGCGGCCGCCCCCGCCTGCTCCATCGCGCATGCGAACCCGGGCGCTACCTCCTCGCCCATGCGCCTGCCGCGGCGGATCTTCACCGTCACGGGCACGCGGCCGGCCGCCCCCTCCACGCAGGCGCGCACGAGCCCGGCCGCATGCGCCGGGTCGTCGAGCAGGGCGGAGCCCTCGCCCTTGCGGGTCACCTTGGGCACGGGGCATGCCATGTTGATGTCGATGAGCGCGAGCCTTGTCCCCAGCCTGTCCGCCACCTGCGCCGCGGCCTCGCGCATCTGGGCCGCGTCATGGCCGAAGAGCTGGACGGCCAGGTCGGGCTCGGCGGGGTCGGGGTCCACGAGCTCCCACGTCTTCTCGGAGCCGTAGCAGATGCCCGTGGCCGACACCATCTCGCTGTAGGCGAGCGCGGCGCCGCCGGCGCGCGCCATGAGGCGATAGGCGGCGTCGGTCACCCCCGCCATGGGCGCCATGAGGAAGGGGTTGCTCGCGAGCCTGTCGCGAAGCGCCCCCTCATGCGGGAAGGGCTCGAGCGAGGATGCCAGATGCGCCGCAGGCCCCCACTGCGCGAGCGCCCGGGCGGCGTCGCTCACTGGTCGTCCACCTTCAGCACCGCGAGGAAGGCCTCCTGCGGGACCTCGATCTGGCCGATGGACTTCATCCGTTTCTTGCCCTCCTTCTGCTTCTCCAGGAGCTTGCGCTTGCGCGAGATGTCGCCGCCGTAGCACTTGGCCAGCACGTCCTTGCGCACGGCCTTCACGGTGGAGCGGGCGATGATCTTGTTGCCGATGGCGCCTTGGATGGGCACCTCGAACTGCTGGCGCGGGATGATCTCCTTCAGCTTGTCGCACAGCCCGCGGGCGAGCTCGTAGGCCTTGTCCCTGTGGACGATGAAGGAGAGCGCGTCCACCTCCTCGCCGGCGAGCAGCATGTCCAGGCGCACAAGGTCGGAGGGCCTATAGCCGCCCATCTCGTAGTCGAGCGAGGCATAGCCCTTCGTGCGGCTCTTCAGCTGGTCGAAGAAGTCGAGTATGAGCTCGGCCAGAGGGATGTCGAAGCGCACCTCCACCGACTTCTCGGTGAGGTAGACCATGTCGGTCGTCTCGCCGCGGTGCTCCACCACGAGCTGCATCACGGCACCCATGTAGTCGGGCGGCACGATGACCTTCGCCTTGAGGTAGGGCTCCTCAATCCGCTCGATCCGGGTGGGCTCGGGCAGGTCCTTGGGGCTCGTTATCTCGAGCATCTCGCCGTCGGTCTTGTACACGTGGTAGCGCACCGAGGGGCTCGTGGCTATGAGGTCGAGGCCGAACTCGCGCTCGAGGCGCTCCTTCACGACCTCCATGTGCAGGAGCCCCAGGAAGCCCACGCGGAAGCCGAAGCCGAGCGCCACGCTCGTCTCGGGGTCCCACACGAGCGAGGGGTCGTTCACGCGCAGCTTCTCGAGGGCGTCGCGCAGGTCCTCGTAGTCCTTCGTGTCCACCGGGAACAGCCCGCAGAACACCATGGGCTTGGCCTCGTGGTAGCCCGGGCAGGGCTCGGCGCACGGACGCGTGGCCGAGGTGATCGTGTCTCCCACCTGCACGAGCGCGGGGTCCTTGAGGCCGGTGACCACGTAGCCGACCTCCCCCACGCCCAGCTCGTCGAGGGCGACCTCGGCCGGACGCTTGCAGCCCACCCCGTCGCAGAGGAACTCGTCGCCGAGCGCCATCATCTTGAGGCGGTCGCCCTTGCGGATGGAGCCGTCGAACACGCGCACCGTTGCCACGACGCCGCGGTACTCGTCGAAGTACGAATCCAGGATGAGCGCCTTGAGCGGAGCGGAGGCGTCGCCCGTGGGAGGCGAGACGAGGTAGACGATGTGCTCGAGCAGGTCGTGTATGCCCTCGCCGGTCTTGCCGGACACGAGCACGGCGTCGTCGGCCGGGATGGCGAGCTCGTCCTCGATCTCCACCTTCACCTCGTCAGGATGGGCCGACGGAAGGTCGATCTTGTTGATGCAGGGGACGATGTCGAGCCCCGCGTTCATGGCGAGCGTGGCGTTGGAGACCGTCTGGGCCTCCACGCCCTGGGTGGCGTCGACCACGAGCACGGCGCCCTCGCAGGCGGCAAGCGACCGGGAGACCTCGTAGGTGAAGTCCACGTGCCCCGGGGTGTCGATGAGGTTGAAGAGGTAGGTCTCGCCGTCGTCGGCATCGTAGGCGACGCGCACGGCGTTGCTCTTGATGGTGATGCCGCGCTCGCGCTCGATGTCCATCGTATCGAGCAGCTGGTCCTCCATGTCGCGCTCCTCGACGGTGTGGGTGAGCTCGAGGATGCGGTCCGATATGGTGGACTTGCCGTGGTCGATGTGGGCGACGACGGAGAAGTTCCTGATGTGTGACACGTCGATGTTCGTCATGGTTGAAATGGTATCCCAAGCAGGGTCTCTCATGCTATACTCGCGAAGTTGACCTCACCGTGTCTCAGCGCAGAGGACTCAAAGAGAAGATCTGAAAGGAACCGCACGTGGCTAACATCAAGTCCCAGAAGAAGCGCATCAAGACCGCCGAGAAGGCACGCATGCGCAACAAGGCCGTCCGCTCCGAGCTGAAGACCGCCGTCAAGGGCGTCCGTGCCGCCGTCGAGGCTGGCGACGCCGAGGCCGCCCAGGCCGCCGCGAACAAGGCTTCCCGCCTGCTCGACAAGGCTGCCTCCAAGGGCATCATCCACAAGAACCAGGCCGCCGAGCGCAAGAGCGGCGTCCAGAGGCTTGCGAACACCCTCAAGTAGCTCGCATCCCACAAGACGCATCGCCAAGAGGCCCGGGCATGAGCCCGGGCCTCTTCTCTTATGAATGGGCGCTCGAGCCGACGGGCGCGCCGGATGCGCGGGGGCGCGCCTATTGGCGCGCGAACGCCAGCACGAACGAGACGAACGCCGTCTCCGAGTCCGCCGCCCCCTTCAGGGCGCGCTCGCACTCCGCCGCCTTGCCCAGAAGCCCCGTGAGCTCCTCCATCCGATAGCCACGAGCCCAGGTGGCATGGTGCTTGACCTGCCAGTCCTTGCGTCCGAGCTCCTGGGGCAGCGACCAGATGTCGCCGCGCTCGTCGAGCGCCTTGGCGCAGATGAGCTCGCGCACCCTGCCGGTGAGGATGGACGTGAGATAGACCTGCGACGGCTTGCGCATCAGCCGATACAGGCGCAAGGCACGGGTGACGTCGCGCGCGCAGCAGGCGTCGGCGAAGTCCCACTCGCTCACGTCCGCGATGCGTGTCACGTTCGCCTCGACGTCCTCGCGCTCGATGCGCGTGCGCGGGGCCACGAGCTCGGCGAGCCCCTTGAGCTGGTTGTCGAGGGCGACCGTGGAGGTGCCCACGCGGGCCACGAGCTCCTCGGCCGCGTCCGCTGTGAGCTCGATCCCCATGCTCTTGGCCAGCCGCCGCGTGTAGGCGGGCATCTCCCAGCGCTTGAGCGCGGAGCAGCTCACGATGGAGGACTTGCCCTGCCTCGCCACCGCCTTGTAGAGGCGCGTCCCCGCCGCCATCTTCTCCGCGACCAGACAGAGCACGGATCCCGGGTTGGGCGCTTCGAGATAGGAGACGATGGCCTCCGATGCGGGCTTGGGGAGCCTCTCGGCCTCGTACACGATGACGAGCCTCGGGCCGGAGCCGAACGGCAGCGTCTGCAGGCTGGACACCAGCGCGGAGGGGTCCGTGTCGCTCCCCGCATGGACCTCGTCCAGGTTGAAGTCCTCCAGGCCGGGCTCGAGATAGCGCTTGAGGTGCTTGACCGCCGTCTCCCGCTTGAGCTGGTCGGCGCCGACCACGAGATAGGCCCTGAGCAGCGCGCTCGCGCTTCGTTTCGGCATGGTCCCTCCTTCGCGTCCGCCCATCATACGGCAGGCGCGCGAGGGCAGGCAACGTCGTCGGCATCCGTGGCGATGCGGCGCCAGGCGCTTTTGGCGGCCCCCGCGCGCAACGGAGCCATATGCCGCCTGCGGCAGGGCGCACCTCCACCGTGCCGCACCAGATGGTGCATAGGAACTCCGAGCCGGCGCCCTCGAGCGCCTCCCGGCACTCCCTCGTGGGGTGACCGTACTCGTTGCCCTCCCCCGCGCTCGCCACGCTCAGCTCCGGGTCGAGCTCCTCTGCCTGCTCGGCGGTGATGGAGACCTCCGAGCCATGGTGGCCCACCTTGAGGAGGTCCACGTCTCCCACCTCGCCTCGCCCAAGGAGGCCCTCCATCTCGTCTCTCTCGGCGTCTCCGGTGAGAAGCGCCGTGAGGGTCTTGCCGCAGGAGTCGTAGGAGACCGTCATCTCGAGCGAGTCGGCGTTCTCGGAGCCGTCGGTGGGGCCTGTGGGGGACACGACCACGAGCGTGAACCCGCCTACGCCGATCCAGTCGTGGTAGCCGACCTCGCGCGGCCCCGTGCCCGTGAGCCTCAGGATGGCATCGCCGAGCTCTGGGGGGACGTCGTCGGCCACCCCGGCGCCCATGACCACCTGGTCCACGCCCACGACGCCCTGGAGATGCGCGATGCCGCCGTAGTGGTCGTCGTGCAGGTGGGTGACGACGACAGCGTCGAGATGCACGACGTGCTCCTGCGCGAGCGCCGAGACGACGGCGTCGTCCGGCCCGGCATCCACCAGAATCGCGCCCGCGCCGTCCTGCACGAGGATGGCGTCGCCTTGCCCCACGTCGAGCACGCAAATGCGCGCCGGGGCGAAAAACCTCCAGCGCACGAGGAGCGCGATGCATGCGGCGGCGAGCACGCCGGCCGGCACGAGCACGCGCCGGCGGCTGAGGCTGGGCCAGGTGGCGAGGAGCGCGACGGCGAGCCCCACGACGGCGGCCCAGAGCGACGCCTCGCCCCAGGAGACGGCGACCGATGCGAGCGGCACCCGCGCGAGAGCATGCGCCGCCATGCACGTCGGCAGGCTGGCAAGCGCCCCAGCCGAGACGGCAGGCGCCCCGAGCACGGGGACGAGCGAGGCCAGGCTCGCCACGAGCCCCGATGCCAGCGAGAGCGTGAAGAGCGGGCCCAGCACGAGGTTCGCGAGGGGCGCCACGAGCGACAGCCTCCCGAAGAGCGGCACCGTGATGGGCATGGTCGCGAGCTGCGCCACGAGCGTCACGGCGACGGCCGAGCGCGCCGAACGCCCCAGCGAGGCGACGCGGCGCCGCAGGCGCTTCGGGACGCCGCGCAGCCGGCGGACGCGAAAGGCGGCATCGAGGGCATAGGACGCATACGGCGCGAACGCCGAGATGCCCACCACGGAGGCGACGGAGAGCAGGAAGCCGACGTCGCCCGCGCAGGAGGGCATGGCAAGGCACATGAGGCACGAGACCGCGCATGCCGACGAGAGAGCATGCGACCTCCTGCCCAGGGCCCACGACCCCGTGGCCGCAAGCGACATGGCCCAGGACCTCACGGCGGAGGCAGGCGCCCCGCTGAAGGCGACGAAGGCGCCGGTCACCAATGCGAGCAGGACGTCCCGCGCACGATGCGAGAGCCCCGTCGCGAGAAGCGCCGACCCCAGCAGCGCCGAGATGAGGGAGAGGTGCGAGCCCGAGACCGCGATCAGATGGGCCGCCCCGCAGGAGGCGAAGTCGTCCTCCAGCGGGCTCCCTGCGAGGCCCACCTTCGAGCCGCAGACGATCCCCGCCATGAGGCCACGCTCCTCCGACGAGGCGGGCGATATGCGCCCCACCACCTCCGCGCGCACCCGGGCGAGCGCCCCGAGCGGCCCGGACGCCCATGGGGCGTCCCCGACGCGCACGATGCGCGCCGTCCCCACGACGCCCTGCATGCGCATGCGCGCCGCCCACTCGCCATCGTCCCCAGCCGCGAAGCGCCCAACCCCATGCACGACCTGCCCTGCCGAGACCTCCTCCGGCAGCTCGAGCCACACCACGGCAGAGGGCTGCCCCGCGCAGGAGGCCTCCGCCTTGCATCGCCAGCCGTAGTCGTTCTGGGTCGCGTCCGCGAGGGCGCGGAACCCCCACGAGGAGACCGGGACGGCCCCGAGCGCCTCTGCCGCGGACGCCTCGCAGGCAAGGAGCACGAGCGAGGCGAGGGCGCCGGCAGCTGCGGCGGAAAGCGCAGGGGCAACGAAGGCCGGCATCTCGCGGCCTGCCCGGTGCGCGACGAGCGCCAGCACGGCGAGCGCGGCCAAGGCCCCGCAGGCGATCGCCAGGCCTCCCGAGGCCTCCCCTGCGGAAAGCGTCGCTCGCTCGGCCAGGATCGCCGCGACGAGGGCATGGAGCGTCACCGGGACGAAGGGCCTCTCGGGAGGGGTCGGGGCATCCTCATACACAGATGCGGCCCTCCATCTTGGCGAACTTCTTCTCGCCGATGCCGCTCACGCGCATGATGTCCTCCGGGGAGGCGAACGGGCCGTTGGACTCGCGGTCCTCCACGATGGCCTCCGCCGTGGCAGGCCCCACGCCCGGGAGCTCCTGGAGCTCCTCGGAGCTCGCCTGGTTGATGTTGATGGGCCCGTCCGTCGTGCCGGACGACGTGCCGCCGGCCACGGCCGATCCGGCCGAGGCCACGACGCCCGAGCCGGGAGATGCCTGCTCGCCAGCCGCGGGGATGTGCACCTTCGTCCCATCGGCGAGCGTGGCGGCAAGGTTCACCTGGGTCGTGTCCGCGCCCTCGGCAAGCCCGCCCGCCGCCTCGACCGCATCCTCCACGCGGATGTCGGAGCCGCGCAGCCGGTAGACGCCCGGCGATGCCACGGCGCCGTCCACATGCACGACGACCAGCGGCTCGGCCGCGGCGGCCTCCGCGTTGCCAGCGGAGGCATCGCCCGCCCCTCCCTCGTCGGAGGCGCTTTCGGAGGCCGCCTCGTCGCCCGTCGTGGCAGCCGCCGCCTCCGAGGCCCCCGACGTCTCGATGAGCGTCCCGGGCCGCAGCGCCTGGGCGACGATGCCCGCGGCCACGGCAACGACGACGAGGACGACGCAGGCGGACGCCACCCGCCTCCTCCCCACGAGCCCGAGCCGTCTTGCCAGGCCCTTAGGCAGGCCGCCTCGCCGGCGCCTCCCCTCATTCGCGGCGGCCGTCGCCTGCGATGCCCCCGTCATGCGCAGCTGTGCCATTTCGCCACCTCCCCATCCCCATCGTGGGACCTGCGGGGCAAGGCGGGAGGCAGGCAAGAAGAAAGCCGCCCGCGCGCATACGGACGGCTCACAGAATCGGATATAGGCGCACGTCAGAGGCGGCGCGGTCACCTTCCGGGATCGAAGGCCGGAGGACGCCTCCGCTATCTGCCCACATCCCAGCCCGCGGGGGCGAGCTCGTGGTGGAAGGCCCGCGCCTGGCGAGGCGGCTTGTAGGAGGGGCAGTTGTCGAAGTCGACGTACTCGATGTCCGCGATGAGCTGCTCCACCATCCCGTCATGGTCGAACATCTCCCACGCCTCGCGCACCTCGGGCATGCGCGCGTGGGTCTCCGGGCGCCGCGGCATGAAGAGCGTACAGCAGTCGGGCGCCGTCTGGGCGGAGATGTCGTAGGTGCCGAGCTCCTGGGCGGAGCGGATGATGTCCTGCTTGTCGGTGCCGGAGAGCGGCCTCAGGATGGGGATGGTCACGGCATCGTTCGTGGCGGCGATGTTGTCGAGGGTCTGCGAGGCCACCTGGCCCACGGACTCGCCCGTCACCAGCGCCTTCGCGCCCTCGATCGAGGCCAGTCGCTCAGCGACGGCGAACATGAGCCGCCGGTACATGATCACGCGCAGGCTCTGGGGGACCGTGAGCGAGATCTCGCGCTGGCACGCGCCGAAGGGCACCACGTAGAGCCTGCCGATCACGCCCGCGGGGCTGAGCGCGCGGCAGATGTCCTGCGCCAAGTACTCGCTCGCGTCGGAGGTCATGGGACGCCCGGAGAAGTGGATGCCCACCACCGTGGCGCCGCGCTTGCCGATCTGCCAGCTGGCGACCGGCGAGTCGAAGCCGCTCGAGAGCAGCGAGACCACCTTGCCGGCCGTCCCAACGGGAAGCCCGCCGCAGCCCTGCTCGCCCGCGGCATACACGTATGCGCTGCCCTGCGAGACGAGCACGGTCACGGTCACGTCCGGATGGTGCATCTGGACGCGCTTGTCGGGGAACTCCGCGCAGAGCACCGCTCCCACATCGCGGTTGATGTCGAGCGTGTGTGCCGCGTAGTCGGTGTTGGACTTGTGTGCGTGGACCTTGAAGGTCTCGAAGGGCTCCGCCTCGTGCAGGGCCTCGAGGGCCGCCGCGTTGTAGGCCTCAGGGTCGCGCTCGCAGCACCATGCCATGGAGACACGCGCGACGCCGGGAACCTTGCGCGTCGCATCGGCCACGACGCGCACGGACGAGTCGTCCTCGAGCTCGACCAGCAGGTGTCCCGCGATGCGCGAGACCCTCCCCGCCGGAAGCCCCTTCAGGGCATGGCGAAGGTTCCTCACCAGCTGGTTCTCGAAGACGGAGCGGTTCTTCCCCTTGAGCCCTATCTCGTGGTAGTGGACGAGGCACACCCTGTGGGTCTGCCGCTCCTCCGAGCTAGTCGTCATCGTCGGGGCAGGCGAGCTCGCGGTCGAACTCCTCGGCCTCGTAGCCCAGCGTGCCGTCGGCGATCTCGCCCATGGCGATGGAGACGGGGTCCTCGCCGGAGACGACGGTGGTGATGTCGTCGACCTCCTGGATGGCCATCACGCGGAGGTGCTGGCCGCGCAGCATGTTGTTGATGTCGCACGCACGCTTCGAGGCGAGCGAGCAGAGAAGGAAGGGGTTCTGCTCGGTCTTGTCGAGCAGGACGTTGATCTGGGGACTTGTGACGGACATCGTGTTTCTCCTTGCCTATGACTCATACCTGTGCAGGGTCTCGAGAAGCTCGCGCGTGGCCCTGTCGATGTCGTCGTTGACGATCCGGACGTCGTATTCGCCTGCGAGCTCCATCTCGTGCCGTGCCGTCTCGAGGCGGACGCGGATCGCCTCGTCGTCTTCCGTGCCGCGCGCGCGAAGCCTGCGCTCGAGCTCCTCGAAGCTCGGGGGCTCGATGAAGATCAGCACGGCGTCCGGGTAGATGTTCCGCACGTTGAGCGCGCCCTGGACGTCGATCTCGAGGACGACCGAGGCGTTGCGCGCGAGGCACTTGTCCACCTCGGAGCGCAACGTGCCGTAGCGGTGCTTGGAGACCCAAGCCCACTCCACGAACTCCCCCGCGTCGACGCGACGTTGGAATTCCTCGTCGTCCATGAAGTGATACGCGACCCCGTCTGCCTCGCCGGGGCGCGGTGGCCTCGTCGTAGCAGAGACCGTCAGGCCAAGCTCGGGACGTGCCTCACGGACCTTGCCGATGAGCGTTCCCTTGCCCGTGCCTGACGGCCCCGAGACGACGAAGAGCCGTGGCCTGCCAGACACCCTACTTGGAGAGTGCCTCGAGGAGCTGCTCGCGCTGACGAGCGCCGAGGCCCTTGACGCGGCGGGTGGAGGAGATGCCGAGCTCGTCCATGATCTTCGCGGCCTTGGCCTTGCCATAGCCGGGAAGCGACTCGATGAGCGCGGAGACCTTCAGGCGCTGCGCGATGGGGTCGTCGGAGTCGAGGACCTCCTGGACCGAGACCTTGCCGCTCTTGATGTCCTCACGAAGCTCGGCACGGGCGTGGCGAGCCGCAGCGGCCTTCTCGAGTGCCTGCTTGCGCTGCTCATCGGTGAGCTCAGGAAGTGCCATGGTTCCTCCAAACAAATTGATTTCGTATCTCATGTCGCAGGAGGGCAACACACGTCCTGAACTGCGAATGGACCTTAACACGGACTTACATTTAACCAATCCAACAGGGCATATGCAAGCGCAATCGCCACGAATGCCGAGTTACGGGCATCTGTTCACCTATCCCTCACGCGCGGCCGGCGCCGGCGACCTCGCGCGCCACGGCGTCGAAGGCGGCCACGGGGTCGGCGGCCTGGGTGATGGGGCGGCCCACCACGAGAAGCGACGAGCCCGCGGAGATCGCGTCGGCGGGCGTGGCCACGCGCGACTGGTCCTGCGCGGCGGAACCTCTCGGCCGCACGCCCGGCGTCACGATGATGGCATCGCCGCCGAGCTCTCCCCTCATGCGCGCGGCCTCGCGCGGGGAGCACACGATGCCGTCCGCCCCCGAGCCGCATGCCATGCGCGCCAGAAGCGACGCCTCCGCCTCGGCCGTGGCATGGACGCCCACCGCCTCGAGGGCGGCCTCGTCCATGCTGGTGAGGACCGTCACGGCGATGAGCCTCGTGCGCTCGTCGCGGCCTTCGGCTGCGGCCTCCAGCCCCTCGCGCGCGGCGCGCACCATGGCGGGCCCGCCAAGGGCATGGATGGTGAGGAGGTCCGCCCCGGTGCGCGACGCGGCCTCGGCGGCGCCCCTCACCTGGTGCGGGATGTCGTGGAGCTTGAGGTCCAGGAAGACCTTGAGTCCCCTGTCCTTGAGCTCGGAGACAATCGCCGGGCCCGCGGCGTAGAAGAGGGTCATGCCCACCTTCGCCCACGTCGCATGGCCGGAGAGCGCCTCCGCCAGCCCTATGGCCTCGTCGAGCCCGCAGTCGAGCGCGACGGCCACCTTGTCGGCGCCTGCTAGCATTCGAAAGCTCCAATCAGGTCGTTCACGTCCGTGGCGCCTTGGGAGGCCACCCATGCGGGAAGGCCGTCCGCGATGCGCGCCGCCGCCAGGGGGTCGTGGAGCGTTGCCGTGCCCACCGTCACCGCGGTGGCCCCGGCGAGGATCATCTCAGCTGCGTCCTCCACCGTCTCCACGCCGCCCATGCCGTTGATGGGGATGGAGACGGCGCTTGCCGCCTCCCACACCATGCGCACGGCGATCGCGTGGATGGCAGGGCCGGAGAGCCCGCCGGTGGGACGTGAGATCCTGCTCCTCCTGGTGCGGACGTCTATGGACATGGCAGGGATGGTGTTGATGAGCGAGAGGGCGTCCGCCCCCTCCGCCTCCAGCGCGCGTGCGACCTCCGCCACGTTCGCCGGCGCCATCTTCACGAGCAGCGGCTTGGAGGTGAGCGGGCGCACCGCACGCATGACCTCGGAGGCGTCGGCGGCCGTGCCACCGAGGGGACGTCCTCCCAGCTCGAGGTTGGGACAGCTCACGTTCACCTCGATGGCTGACGCCCACGGCGCGAGCTCGTCGAAGAGCCTCACCGACTCCGCGAGCTCCGCGGGGCTGTGGCCCGCCGCCTGCACGATCACGCGGCAGCCGCGGCGCTCGAGCCCCTCGAGGTACTCGCCGTAATCGTCCACGAAGGCGCGGACGCCCGGGTTCTCGAGCCCCACGGAGTTGATGATGCCCGAGCACGTCTCGCAGAGGCGCGGCGCGGGGTTGCCGCTCCAGGGCTCGGCAGCCACTCCCTTGCAGGTCACGGCCCCGAGGCGCGCCACGTCGAAGAAGCCCTCCACCTGCGCGGCGTAGCCGAAGGTGCCCGCGGCCGTGCAGATGGGGTTCGCCATCCTCACGCCGCCGAGGTCGACGGCCATGGAAGGCGCGCCTGCGGCCGGCCGCTCGTCCGCCCTGCGCTCGCCCATGCTCTCGCTCACCATGCCACCTCCTCCGCGTCGAAGACGGGGCCGTCCGTGCAGCAGCGGGCATAGCCGCCCCGCCTGAGCTCGACGTTGCAGCATCCGCACACGCCGAAGCCGCAGCCCATCATGCGCTCGAGCGACGCCTGGCAGGCGACGCCATGCTCGTGGGCGAGCGCCGCCACGGCGGCCATCATGGGGTTGGGGCCGCAGCAGAGCACGCAGTCGTAGCTCCTCTCGGCCATGAGCTCGGCCATGGGGGCCGTCACGAGGCCGTGGGAGCCGAGCGTGCCGTCGTCGGTCGCGAGCCCCACGCGCCTCCCGTCGTCCGCCTCGCGCCCGATCGCCTTGAGCGCCACGGCGTCCTCCACATCCATGCGCGCGGCCGTCTGGGCGCCCACCACGGCGTCGAAGCCGCGGCCTGCCGAGGCGAGCATGCCCGCGGCGGCGACGATGGGCGGAAGGCCCGCCCCGCCTGCCACGAGCAGGCAGCGGCCCTCGCCGGAAGGGACGGACCAGCCGTTGCCGCAGGGGCCCACGGCATCGGTCGCGTCCCCCTCCCTCATGCGCGAGAGGCGCTCGGTGCCCTCCCCCACCACGGCATAGATGAGCTCCACCGTCCCCCTCTCGGCGTCGGCGCGCGAGAAGGAGAGCGGGATCCTCAGGATGTGGCGCGCGTCGCCGGGGACGGCGAGGTCCACGAACTGCCCGGGCCGGATCTGGGAGGCGAGCGTCGCGGAGCCCGCGACCATGCGCCAGAGCCCCTTGGCCACGCGCTCGTTCGAGACGACCACGACG